>JAGCRJ010000098.1 GCA_017964745.1 Lachnospiraceae bacterium | reverse complement strand
TGATAAGTGTGATCTCGGAACCGTGTCCTATAAATCCGAGACATATGTATGTCCTGACTGCGGGACGGACCTCATAATGAAATACAGCGAATACTTTGTCCTGGATGGTAAATATTCGGATCATGCCGCTGAGATAAATGATTATCTTGAGCAGGAAGCTGTCGAAACGGTTGATTGGGAAACGGATTATCATGAGAGCTTATGTCAAGATCATTTGGAGCGTCCCACCTTCTATCAGGTAACGACCTCTTTTGAGATTGATTCTGTCAGTATAATTGACGACAGGTATCTTACCGTAGATATGAGCGGATATTGGTACGGCGGAGGGTCGGCCGGTTATTACCCAAGGGCATACTATCTGTTCGACCTTGAAACCGGTGAGATTCTTTCGATAAATGATTTTTATACAGGAACCGAAAAGGAATTCATTGAGCTTGTCGCGAAGAAGACGGTTGAAAATTTCCTTACTTTCGATGAGTATTCAAGTCCCTACTACGGAAGCAATGAAGATGAGGTTTATTCCGATGCCAAGAGCTTTGTTTCCTTCGGAGGATTGATCAGATTTAAGGATGAAGGAATATATTACTGTTTCCTTCCCGACGAGGTGGCTGTGTATCAGGTGGATTATGTCGAGATTTTCATTCCCTACGAAGAACTTCTCGGAAGAGAAACTCTTAAACCCTGAAAAATAAGTAAATGCAAAAGGCAGGTCATATGACCTGCCTTTTAATCTGTTCGATTTCTTACGGGATCACTTCTTATCCCCGAGCGGGAATTTGAAATATCTTACCGCGTTGTTGTATGAGATGTCTTCGACTATCCTGCCGAGTATCTTGTAGTCTTCGGGAAACATTCCCTTCTCGACCCATTCACCGATGATATTACAGAGTATCCTTCTGAAATACTCATGTCTTGTGTAGCTCAAAAACGATCTTGAGTCCGTCAGCATTCCGACAAATCCCGAGAGATTGCCGAGAGCGGCCAGTGACTTTATCTGGTCGGTCATTCCTCCTATGTGATCGTTGAACCACCATGCGCTTCCCTGCTGGATCTTTCCGACTGCTGTGGAATCCTGGAAGCATCCGATTATCGTTCCGATGTATGCGTTGTCGATCGGATTGAGAGAGTAGAGGATCGTTCTCGGAAGATTTCCGAATCTTTCAAGCGAATCGAGGAAGTTCGCACACTGGTCGGAAGGAGTGTGGTTGTTGATGCAGTCGAATCCTGTATCGGGACCGATCGATTTGAACATTGCCGTATTGTTGTCCCTCTTGCATCCGTAGTGGAGCTGCATCGTCCAGTCAGCCTTGACATATTCGCACGCCATGAAAGTCATGAATGCGGTCTTGAACATGTACTCGTCTTCTTTTGAGACGGGCATGTTATAGAGTCTCTTTGCAAAGATCGCCTCTATCTCTTCGTCATTGGCGGGATAGTACATAAGAAATTCAAGTCCGTGGTCCGAAACCACGCAACCCTGCTCCTTGAAGAATTCCAGCCTTCTCCTGAGAGCGGTCTTTAAGTCTTCCCATGTCTTGATCTTGCTTACGCCTGCGGCAGAAGCGAGCTTTTTGAGATAATCTTTGTAGTCGTGCTTTTCGATGTTCATGGCTCTGTCGGGACGCCATGCGGGAAGGACCTTTACGTCAAAAGAGGAATCCTCCCTGATCTGCTTATGCCAGTGAAGATCGTCGATGGGATCGTCGGTGGTGCAAAGGAGGGTGACGCCGCTCTTTTTGATAAGTCCCCTTGCACTCATACCGGGCTCGGCGAGCTTTTTGTTGCAGAGCTCCCATACCTCCTCGGCATTGTCTTCACACAGATGTCCGTGAAAATCGAAATACCTCTGAAGTTCGAGATGGCTCCAGTGATAGAGGGGATTACCGATCGCCTTTCCCAGACACGCTGCCCATTTGATGAACTTGTCGTGATCGGATGCCTTGCCGGTTATGTATTTTTCCTCGATGCCGCAGCTTCTCATGAAGCGCCATTTGTAGTGGTCGCCTCCGAGCCATACCTGGGCGATGTTGTCGAACTTTCTGTCCTCCGCGATCTCTTTGGGAGAGATATGGCAGTGATAATCGAGGATCGGCATTTTTTCGGCATAGTCGTGGTAGAGCTTTGATGCCGTGGCGCTGTCGAGCAGGAATTCGTCATCCATGAATTCCTTTACCGACTTTTTGTCCGAATTGAGTCCGAGTCCCCTGGCAAAGGCATTGGGAGTGTAGCCGGTATCGTTTATGGCATCCATTACCTTTTTCCTGGTCTTTTCGCTGACTGAGCCCGAATTGTTGAGGACTCTGGAGACCGTGGCGATGGATACGCCGGCCTTTTCGGATATATCATATATGGTGAGGTTGCTTTCTTTCACGTCTGCCTCCGTGTTTATGGAAAATAATGGTTATTGGCGCTCTCTTTGCATGAAAGCGGTTACATTATAAATAAAATAACAGGTATTTTCAAGGGCTTAATCTTAAGTTAATAACTAATTAATTCGACATGACATGCGAATTTGTATATCATTGAATATGCAGCCGTTCCGGCGAAAGGAGAACAATATGAACGAGAACATCACGAAGAGAAACGAACTGCTTGCGCAGAAGGTCATCAAGGGTCTTGAATCCCGCAATATGACCGGTTATTACGCAGCCGATAAAGCCGAAGCCCTTAAGAAGGCTCTTGAGCTCATCCCTGATGGCGCGACCGTCGCAATGGGCGGTGCAATGAGTGCTCATGAGATCGGGCTTGTGGATGCCGTAAAGAACGGCAATTACAACTTCATCGACAGGGATGCCGTTGCCGACAAGAGGTCCGCAATGATGGATTCCTATGATGCCGATGTTTTCCTTGCGAGCACCAATGCCATGACCGAGGACGGTGTTCTCATCAATATTGACGGAAATTCAAACAGAGTCTCCATGATCGCCCAGGGTCCCAAAAAGGTGGTCTTCATCGTCGGAATGAACAAGGTCTGCAAGGACGTCGATCACGCCATGAAGAGGGCCAGAAACGTTGCGGCACCCATAAATGCCCAGAGATTCGGTCTGAAGACTCCCTGCTCGGAGACGGGCTCCTGCATGAACTGCAAATCCCCGGATACCATATGCTGCCAGATCCTTATCACAAGGTACTCCAGACATGCCGGAAGGATTCATGTGATACTGGTTAATGACGACCTCGGATTCTGACGAAAACGGGAACCGTGCAAAAATCCTTTTAATTGAAAGAACATCTCATTTCTGATAAAATAGTCGGATGTGAGGTAAAAGACAGATTATGAAACTTGTTGAAAAAATATTCGGTACTTATTCCGATAGAGAACTTAAAAAGATTTATCCGATCGTAGATAAAATAGAAAGCTTAAGGCCTGAGATGCAGGCTCTTTCCGATGAGGAGCTTAAGAAAAAGACCCCCTGGTTCAAGGAGCGTCTCGAAAAGGGAGAAACCCTTGACGACATCCTTCCCGAGGCATTCGCAGTCGTAAGGGAAGCAGCTAAGAGAAGCATAGGACTCGAGCACTTCAGGGTTCAGCTCATAGGCGGTATCGTTCTTCATCAGGGCAATATTGCCGAGATGAGGACCGGTGAAGGTAAGACCCTTGTATCCACCTGTCCCGCTTATCTCAATGCACTTACCGGCAGGGGCGTACACATCGTTACCGTTAACGATTATCTTGCAAACCGTGACGCCGAGTGGATGGGTGAGGTTCACAGATTCCTCGGACTGACCGTAGGCTGCGTGCTCAATTCTATGAATTCCGAGGAGAGACAGCAGCAGTACAATTGCGACATCACCTATGTCACCAATAACGAGCTCGGATTCGATTACCTCAGGGACAACATGGCTATCTACAAGAAGCAGCTTGTTCTCAGGGATCTTCATTTCTGTATCATCGACGAGGTCGACTCGGTTCTTATCGACGAAGCAAGAACTCCCCTTATCATTTCCGGACAGAGCGGCAAGTCCACTGCTCTTTATGAGATGTGCGATCTTCTTGCAAGGCAGTTAAAGCGCGGTGATGATGTCAAGGAGCTCTCCAAGATGGATGCCATCATGGGCATCACCCAGGAAGAGACCGGAGACTTTGTCGTAAACGAGAAGGACAAGATCGTAAACCTTACCGAGCAGGGAACCGCACGCGTAGAGCAGTTCTTCCATATCGAGAATCTCTCCGATCCCGAGAACACCGAGATCAACCACAATATCATTCTTGCACTCAGGGCGCATAACCTGATGTTCAAGGATCAGGATTACGTCGTAAAGGACGACCAGATCCTCATCGTAGACGAATTCACCGGACGTATCATGCCCGGAAGAAGATTCTCCGACGGTCTCCACCAGGCTATCGAGGCCAAGGAGCATGTTAAGGTCAAGCGCGAGTCCAAGACCCTCGCTACCATTACATTCCAGAACTTCTTCAATCTCTTTGAGAAGAAATCCGGTATGACCGGTACCGCTCTCACCGAGGAAGCCGAGTTCAGGGAGATCTACGGAATGCCCGTAGTCACCATCCCCACCAATAAACCCGTCATCAGAAAAGACCTTCAGGATGCGGTTTACAAGACCAGGAAGGAAAAGCTTAACGCCATCCTTCAGGCAACCATCGAAGCACACGAAAAGGGTCAGCCAGTTCTTATCGGTACGATCAACATCGATGCATCCGAGGAGCTCAGCAGGATCTTCAGCAAGGCAGGAATAAAGCATGAAGTCCTCAATGCGAAGTTCCATGAAAGAGAAGCCGAGATCGTAGCCCAGGCAGGTATCCACGGAAATGTCACCATCGCGACCAACATGGCCGGCCGTGGTACCGATATCAAGCTTGACGAGGAAGCGCTTAAAGCAGGCGGACTTAAGATAATCGGAACGGAGCGTCACGAATCCAGACGTATCGATAACCAGCTCCGCGGACGTTCCGGACGTCAGGGCGATCCCGGTGAATCCAAATTCTATATCTCACTTGAAGACGATCTGATGAGACTGTTCGGTTCCGAGAGACTCATCTCCATGTTCAATGCACTCGGAATACCCGAGGGCCAGGAGATCGAGCACAAGGCACTTACCGGTGCCATCGAGACCGCACAGAAGAGGATAGAGTCCAACAACTTCGGTATCCGTAAGAATCTCCTCGAGTATGACAAGGTCATGAGCGAGCAGAGACAGATCATATATGAAGAGAGACGCAAGGTTCTCGACGGCGAGAGCATGAGGGATTACATCTACAAGATGATCACCGATATTGTCGAGAGAAGCGTTGATATCTGTATCAACGACGATGTTTCTCCCGAGAACTGGGACTTCACCGAGCTCAACGAGCTCCTTCTTCCCATTATTCCCCTTGAGCCCATTACCAAGGAGAGAATGAGCAAGCTCAAGAAGAACAGCATCAAGCAGGCTCTCAAGGAAGAAGCGGTCAAGTTCTATGAGACCAAGGAAGCGGAATTCCCCGATCCCGAAGCTATCCGTGAAGTTGAGAGAGTCATTCTCCTTCGTACCATCGACCGCAAGTGGATGGGACATATCGATGATATGGCCATCATGGAACAGGGTGCGGGACTTGCATCCTACGGTCAGAAGGATCCTCTTATCGAATACAGGAACCAGGGCTATGCGATGTTTGACGAACTCATCCAGAATATTCAGGAAGACACCGTCAAGCTTCTCATGCATATCAAGGTTGAACAGAAGGTCGAGCGTGAACAGGTTGCCCAGGTAACCGGAACCAACAAGGACGATTCCGGCCCCAGAGCACCCAAGACAAGATCGGCCCAGAAGGTTTATCCCAACGATCCCTGCCCCTGCGGCAGCGGCAAGAAGTTCAAGGCCTGCCACGGAAGACCCGGAATGAAGCTCTGAGTACTCTGAACACAGACGGCGTAACAGGTAAAAGTGTTTGGAAAGAGAGCGTAATACAATGGTAGAACTTGATCAGATAAAACAGGATATTCTTTCGTACAGGGCACCTCTTGCCGAAGTCAAAGAATCGCTGGATCTTGAAAACAAATCAAAGAAGATAGAAGAGCTCGAAAGGGAAATGGAAGCTCCCGGATTCTGGGACGATCCCGACAAGGCTAATGCCAAGATGAAAGAGCTCAAGAATATGAAGGATACCAGAGACCTCGTAAAGAGTCTCGAAACAGGTATCGATGATGTGCTTACCCTGGTCGAAATGGGTAACGAAGAGGAGGATGAATCGCTCATTCCCGAGGCAAGGGAAGAGTTCGACAGCTTTGTGAGCAGATTCGAACAGCTCCGTCTTTCGACACTTCTTTCGGGTGAGTATGATGATTCCGATGCCATCGTCGAACTCAATGCCGGTGCCGGCGGTACCGAGAGCTGCGACTGGTGCGGAATGCTCTTCAGAATGTATTCCAAATGGGCCGATAAGAAAGGCCTCAAGATAGAAGTTCTCGATCAGCTTGACGGTGATGAAGCGGGTATCAAATCCGTATCATTCCAGGTGAGCGGCGATAACGCATACGGTTATCTGAAGAGTGAGAAGGGTGTCCACAGACTCGTAAGGATCTCTCCCTTCAATGCACAGGCAAAGCGTCAGACTTCCTTTGTAAGCTGCATGGTAATGCCTGTCCTTCCCCAGAACAATGATATCGTCATCGAGGAAAAAGATCTTCGTATCGATACATACCGAAGCAGCGGTGCCGGCGGTCAGCACATCAACAAGACATCGTCCGCCATCCGTATCACACATAATCCCACGGGTATCGTGGTCACCTGCCAGAACGAAAGAAGCCAGTTCCAGAACAAGGATAAGGCTATGGAAATGCTCCGTGCAAAACTCTTCGAGCTGAAGATGGAAGAGGAAGAAGCAAAGAGCAAGGGTATCGCGGGTGAGATCAAGGATATCGCATGGGGTAACCAGATAAGAAGCTATTTCCTTCAGCCTTATACCATGGTCACGGATAAGCGTACCGGATTCAAGACTGCCGATGCACTCGGAGTTCTTGACGGAAAGCTTGACCAGTTCATCGTAAGCTACCTTAAGTGGAAGAGCACCGGCGGCGCGGAAGTCGGCGGAGATGACGAAGAGATTTAAGCATCCGGTTTTTGTCCTGTTTCTGTTCAGGGGGTAAGTATATGAATAAGATCGCAACTTCCAAATTAAAACCCGGAATGGTTGTCGGAAGCGACGTTCTCAATTACGATAACAAAACGGTCATAGCCAAGGGAACCAAGCTTTCCCAGACTCTGATAACGAGACTCGAGCTTTACGGCATCCTCAGCATTTATGTTGAAGATGAGATTCCCGAGGCACCCGCTCAGGAGCCTGAAGAAGCTGCACCCGCAGCTGTCGCGGAACCCGAGGACGAGCAGACCAATTACGAGAAGATCAGGGATACACAGCTTTTCAAAGAGTTTAAGGCTGACTATGAGGAAGGAAAGAAATCACTCGAATTCCATGTCAGTGAGATGGTAGACAAGAACGTCGAAGTCGATCCCGTACTTCTTCTTGAAAAGCCCCTTGAGATGATCTCCAAGGCAGGCTCGAGAGTATCCGTCATCGATATGCTCCATGCAATGAGAGGCTTCGATGATTCCACATTCGCTCATTGCATGAATGTCTCGCTTCTCAATTTCGTCGTTGCCGGCTGGCTGAGATGGAACAAGCAGGATCAGGAAATGGCAATGATGTGCGGTATCCTGTTTGATATCGGCAAGATGAGAGTCCCCAGGGAAGTACTCAATAAAGTTGAGCCCCTTACGGACAGCGAGCTTATCGAGGTAAGGCACCATGCGGAGCACGGTTACAGGATCCTTAAGGACAAGAATCTTCCCGAGCATATCAAGACAACCGCGATAATGCATCATGAAAGATTCGACGGAAGCGGCTATCCTCTCAGGATAAAAGGAGAGAAGGCAGACAGATTCGCAAGGCTTACAGCCGTCACCGATGTGTATGATGCGATGACGAGTGCGAGAGTCTACAGGGATCCCATCTGTCCATTCAGGGTGGTTGAGATCTTTGAGGATGAGGGACTGGAAAAATACGATCCCGATATCATAATGACCTTCCTCAAGAATGTTACATATACTTACATCCAGAATACCTGCAGGCTTTCCGACGGACGAAACGGAACGATAATAATGCAGAACCCCGGACAGTATTCAAGACCGGTCGTTAAATGCGGCAATGAATTCATCGATCTGAATAAACGCAGGGAACTCAGGATAGAAGCTCTGACATAAATTTAACCCGGCCATACGGCCGGGTTGATTTTTTATAGTTTTATTGTTGTTCTTCGGGATTCATAAGATTGAGGAAAAACAGCGTTCTGCATTCGTTTATGAGAGGATAGATCCATATCAGTCCTATGCCGAATGACAGGATACCGAGAATGAACATCGGAATGAACAGAAGATCGATCATAAAGAATCTGGATCTGTGTCCTTTCATTTTCTGCCTTGCGATCCCGAGTACGCGTCCCGCGGAATATGAGGGGAAATCCAGCAGAACGTAAAACGCAATGCCGTATGTGAGATGAAGATACAGTGCTCCGGCCGAAGCAATGGCAAACAGGATCACCGAAACGATGACCCATTTGATATCCGAGGTGATGATATAAAGCTCCGATACCACATTGACGGGGATTGACAGGATCAGTGAAGGACTTAACAGAAAAGCCGAGATCTTGAACACCTCCGAAGGATTTTCGCGGAAGCCCCTGAAGATATCCGCTGTCTGTGCATCACGGCCCGTGGATACATTCAGGTAATAAAGGCATATACCGCAGGTGAACATCTCGGCGATCACTCCGAGGAACATAGTGATAAGCGCAGCAAGGACCGTGAAGACCATATCCGCGGTCGTATTCGAACTTATCGACGAAAAGTAAGGAAGTCTGAGGATCATTGTCGAAAGAATGCTGCCCGCATATGAAATGAGATACATCCAAATAAAATACGAGAGAGTCATCATCGCGGCTCTCCCGTATCTGCCTGCCATCATTGAAAGTGCCCGTGTCTTCAGTTCCTGAGCCGACCGGTACTTATACTGCTGCATCAAAGTTCATTCCCTCTGTAGCCTGTTTGTGCAGGCTCTTCATATTCTGCTGATAAGGATTCTTCTCCGAAGGATATTTTATCTTGGTCGTAGTGGTTCCTCCGGAAATATAAGTGCGTCCGCACTCGGGGCAGATCGCCGTGTGTATTGCCACCGATGCCTGGAGGACCTTTCCTCCTTTTTCGGAAGCTTTGGAGTATGCGTTGGATACATGCTCCTGCTCGTGCGCACGGACTCTCGATCCGGCCTGTGTGGGGGACATATGCTGGGCGGACTTGAATGAAACGTTCTCATTCGAGCCGTCCTGGTATTTTCTGGATTTGCAGGTCTGGCATTCCGTCTTATTGACTCTGCCGGGATTACCTGTTTTGAGAGCGGATTCCTCCGCAGGTGTTACGGTGGGACCGGCGATCCTTCTCACCTGAGACTCACTGTATCCCGGAATCTGCTGGGCAACCGATCTTATCGATAGATCCATAATGAGCCTCCTTCCCCGTAAAATGTCGGAATTGTCGGCATTTCCATGCCGTAACGGGCATACATGCGGCTTACTTCTTCAAGTACCGAAGGATCCGTCATTACCGTATATAATGAATAAACGGTTATGAATGCCCCTGTTATCATTGAAACGACCGATATTATCGCTCCGGTCAGGGCGATCTTTTCAAATGGTTCTTTTCCTTTGCGGCTCAGTAATGCGAATAGAAGTCCGAGAGCTCCGAAAGGAATCGCCAGAATCCCCGTGCAGAGCAGGACCATTGATATGATGCTCATAACAAGGGCAGCCGTTTCGAAAGCATGTCTTCCCTTGTCGGGATTGAAATTATTGTAAGGCGAATCACCGGTCATCATCTCTCACCGCAAATGTCTGTACTTACCTAGAATTTATCATTATTTGCCCGCTATTGCAATATCAGGGGACTTGTACTATAATCCATTCGTTGACTTCAGGGCAGGGTGAAACTCCCTACTGGCGGTTACGGAGCAGCATTTACAGGCAGTATCTGCAACTTCTACAGTCCGCGACCCCGTTAAATACGGGCTGAACCGGTGAAACTCCGGTACCAACGGTGAATGACCTTATGAAGGGTCTAAAGTCCGGATGAAAGAAGGAGGAAATTAATATGTCAGACCTGTTTACCCAGGTAACCAAGAATGCTCTGTATGTGGTAAGTTTTGTTCTTATCATTGCAGGGCTGTTTGTTTTTGCGGTGATCGCCGAGAAGCTGATACAGAAAAAGCACGGCATTACCGACAGGACATCCGCTGCAAGAAGAGCGGCAAGCATAGGACTTTTATCGGCTTTATCCGCAATCCTCATGCTCATTGAGTTCCCGATGCCCTTTGCTCCGTCATTCTACAAGCTCGATCTGAGTGAGCTTCCCGTTCTTATCGGAGCTTTTGCATTCGGTCCTGCAGCGGGAGTCATGATCGAGTTCATCAAGATCGTGCTCAAGCTTTTCATTAAGGGAACCTCGACTGCATTTGTCGGTGAGCTTGCTAATTTTGCCGTCGGAGTTTCGTTCATTCTTCCCGCATCGGTCATATACTATGCAAAGAAGACCAGAAAGACCGCGACCCTTTCATGCCTTGTCGGTACGATCTGCATCACGATCTTCGGAACCGTGTTCAATGCGGTATATCTGCTTCCCGCTTTTGCCAAGCTCTACGGAATGCCCCTTGAGGCTATCATTGAAATGGGAAGCAAGGTCAATCCTTTCGCGGGCGACAATGTCTACAGCTTCGTATTCGCATGTGTTGCTCCCCTGAACCTTATAAAAGGAAGCCTCAATTCGCTTCTTACCCTTCTTGTTTACAAGAAGATCAGCCCCGTTCTCAAGGGAGCGGGCATCCAGGCCGACCTTGTAAAGGAAACGGCTAAGCAGTAACTATAGGTCAACCCTGAACAATCAACTGAGATACGGATGTGCGGCACGGCAGTGCCGCACATTGTTTTTAGGACCTGAAATGTGTTATTTTATTTGAGAATCTTTATTTCGGAGGACCGGCTTGAAAAGAAAGGGCAAGGCCTTAAATTCAATAGTGATCATGATCACTACGGCGGTGATAATCGCTCTCACCGGCGCGCTGGTCGTTAACTTTATCTCATACAGCCGCAGGTTCGGATCGGCTGAGGTAAAAGTGCCCTACGGTCATTATTATGCGATGATCACCGATAATTCGGATTCTTCCTTTTGGCAGTCCGTATATGCCGCAGCAAGAACTACTGCCGGGGAGCACGGTGATTATGTCGAAATGATCTCAGAGAATCTGTCGAGGGATTATTCCAAATATGAACTTATGGAGATCGCCATAGCATCCGGTGTGGACGGAATAATAGTTTCCGCCGACGAGAGTGAGCAGATGACGGAACTCATCAACGACGCCGCATCAAGGGGCATAGGAGTCGTTACCCTCTATTCCGATAACACATCCTCCGACAGACTCAGCTTTGTCGGTATCAGTAATAACGATCTCGGAAAGCTTTACGGCGAACTTATCCTCAGGCTTGCGTCGGAAAGGGTTTATACGACGGATACGATAGAAGCCGTGATTCTCGTCGATGCGGGTTCCGTGAGTACCGGACAGAATGTCGTTCTCAGCGCCGTTCAGGAAGCTATCGACGGGGAGAGCGAAGAGACAAGAGCGCTTCATCCTCCCATCGAGATCTCGACATATACGGTGGATCCCACGAATGAATATTCCGCAGAGGAATCGATCAAGGGTCTTCTTTTGAGGGAAAGAAGCACACTCCCCGAGATAGTTGTATGTCTCGGAGAGCTTGATACGGTCGCTGTATATCAGATGGTAGTCGACTACAATGAAGTAGGTCTTGTTGACATCCTCGGATACTATGATTCCGAAGTAATCCTTAACGGTATCGACAGGGGAGTTATATACGCCACGATATCGGCCGACACTTCCCAGATGGGTGTATCAAGCATAGATGCGCTCACGGAGTATTTTGATTACGGATATACCAACCAGTATTCGACGGCGGGAATATCCATCATAACCAAAGACAGGGAAGATCTGCAGGAAGGAGGTGCACCGTGATCGCACGGTTCAGAAACCTTTCGCTGCAGATAAAAATGACAGCCATATCACTTATCGTGAACCTCTTCGTGTTCTCCATCAATATCGTCCTCCTTGCCGGGATCAATATAATGAGCGGACGTATAGACAATGTCTATAAGGAGAATATGAGACTGAACGAGCTTTCGGTTTCGCTCGGAAATGTTCAGGATGCGATGACCGAATACCTCAATGCGAAGACCAGTGATTCGCTCGAGGAATACTACCGCTCCGCGCAGGTTTATTCCGATCAGGCGGAAGCGCTGTCCTCGGAGGTTACCGGAAGCCTTCCCGACAGGATGGAATATGCGATCCGCAACATGAGCTCGGAATATCTTTCCGAGGTCAGTGAGACCATCGAGGCGAAACGCGGCAGAAATGTCGAGAAATACAGAAGCCATTATGAAGAGGCTACCAAGCTCTACAGCTACATAAACACATATATCTACAGTCTTAATAATGAGCAGTTCAAGGAAAACTCCGAGAATTACAGGGAGATGATATCGGCGTTCAAGACATTCGAGACGAGCGGTAACATGATCCTCATTGCCGTTATCATCGTCAATGTGCTCCTCATCATCAGGCTTACCGCCAATCTTATCAGACCTCTTAAGCTTCTTGCCGGAAAGGCTGATGAAGTCGGTAAGGGAAATTTCGATGTCGAACCTCTTACGGTGGAATCCGAGGATGAGGTCGGTGTCGTTACACGTGCCTTCAACCAGATGGTTGTCAGTATCCAGAACTACATAAGACAGGTCAGGGAAAACGCCGAGACCGAAAGACAGATGAAGGAAAAAGAGCTTCTTATGGAAGCCCACCTCAAGGATGCGCAGCTTAAGTATCTTCAGTCCCAGATCAACCCCCACTTTCTGTTCAACACGCTCAATGCGGGTGCACAGCTTGCAATGCTCGAAGGTGCTGACAGGACCAGCGAATATGTCCGCGTCATGGCGGAGTTTTTCAGATACAATGTTAAGAAGGGCTTCCAGACAGTCACCGTGGGTGAGGAACTTGAACTGGTGGATAACTACATCTATATTCTGAATGTACGCTTTTCCGGTGACATTATTTTCGAAAAAGACGTCGACAGTTCTCTTCTTGATGTAAAGATGCCCAGCATGATACTTCAGCCCCTTGTCGAAAACTGTGTCAACCACGGCATAAGGGATATGCTCGGTGAGGGCAGGATCAAACTCAGCGTTTATCCGATGGATGATTACGCCTGCATAAGGATCGAAGACAACGGCATCGGAATGAGCGAAGATACGATACAAAAGCTTCTGAACGGACAGCAGCCCGATCCCGACAAGAAGGAATCCAACGGTATCGGAATGGATAATGTAATAGCAAGGCTCAAGCTCTTTTCCGAAAGCGACGATGTATTCGATATCTCGAGTGAGGGCGAAGGCAAAGGTACCAAATTTACGATCTATCTTAAAAAAGGCGGAGACAATTAATTATGTACAAGATCTTACTTGCGGACGACGAAGGAATAGTAATCGATTCGCTCAAGTTCATAATTGAAAAAGAATTCGGAAGTGACTGTGAGACCAAGTCTGCAAAGACCGGACGCTCCGTTATCGAGCTTGCCGAAACCTATCATCCCGATATCGCGATAATGGATATCCAGATGCCCGGGATCAACGGACTCGATGCAATGAAGGAGATCCGTTCGGGCAATGATAATATCATCTTCATAATCATGAGTGCGTATGATAAGTTCGATTACGCACAGGAAGCGATCAAGCTCGGTGCCATCGAATACATCACCAAGCCCATGGACAAAACCCGGATGATCTCTGCGATCAAAAAAGCAATGGCAATGGTCGATGAGGAGAAGAACAGGCGTACCAACGATCTTGTCGTAAAAGAAAAACTCGAGACCGTTATCCCCATCCTCGAGAACGGACTTATATACAATATCCTTTTCCATGAATATTTCGATGAGGATATCGATAATTACAAGACGATGCTGGAGATAAACGAGGACTACGGTTACATGATGGTCATCGTATCCGGCGATGCCGCGGAAGGAAATCACATGACCAATGCCGTGGGCTCCGGTGTAAAGCTTCAGCAGCATTATCATGACATAAGAAATTACATCAAGGATTATTTCGGAGGAATAGTGGGCTCCGTAATGAGTAACAAGATCGCCGTGCTCATTCCTTTTACAGATCCTTCGATGGATTATAACGACAGGGTAAACGTTATCTCCAAGGCAAGGGATCTTGCGCATAAGCTCAGGGAAAAGACCGACATAGCTTTCAGGATCGGTATGGGAAGAGTTGAGAAGATAAAGGATATGGAAAGCTCGTACCGTGATGCGATCAATGCCCTTCTTCTTACCACCAATACCGTCGCACACGCGGATGACCTTCCCATCGGATGCGAGTACTCCGAAAACTATCCCGTCGATATCGAAAAGAAGATCTTCGAGGAAGTTGAAAAAGGAAGAACCGATGCCGCGATAAGTGCCGCAAAGGAATACTTCGAATATATAAAGGGCGGAGATATCATGGACATCAGGCTCAAGATACTTGAGTTCGCTCTCCGCGCCGAACATATATCTTACAGGAGCGGCGGAATGGTTTACAGCATCTCGGACCGCAGGGATTATCTTCCCACTCTTATGGGAATAGACGATCCCGAGAATTTATGGAACTGGTTCTCCGACAGGCTCATCTTCTCATGCAGGAACATTTCCACCAAGCGTGAAGAAAGCTCCAACGATGCGATCGAAGCGGCTAAGAAATATATTGAAAAGAACTATACGCTGAACATCACGCTTGAGGATGTATCACGTGAGGTTAATATCAGCTCGTATTACCTGAGCAGGATATTCAAGGAAGGAACGGGAGAGAACTTCATCGATTATCTTACCAAGCTGAGGATCGAAAAGGCCAAGGAGCTTCTCAGCACGACGCAGTATTCCATGAAGGAGATCTGCGCAAGATCCGGATATTCGGATCCCAATTATTTTAGTAAGACATTTAAAAAGAATGTGGGCGTAACACCTACGGAATACAGAGAGGGTAAATAATTGAAGAGAAGTATCACGGCGCTTATTTTATCCGCACTTCTGCTTTTGGCTTCCTGTTCGGGAGCACCGGGCGAGACCACGTCCGATGCATCGCAGGGTGAGGACCAGATCGAGATCGGAATGAGCTTTGACTCGTTTGTCATTGAAAGATGGCAGCGGGACAGGGATGTATTCGTATCCACGGCAAAGGAACTCGGTGCGACAGTCAACGTTCAGAATGCAAACGGCGATATCGAAAAGCAGAAGGAACAGATAGAGTATTTCATTAATAAGGGTGTCGATGTCATAGTCATCGTCTGCATTGATTCCGAATCCCTGAGAGAGCAGGTTGAAAAAGCAAGGAATGCGGGCATCAAGATAATCGCCTACGACAGACTCATCACCGATTCGAATGTCGATCTGTATATAACCTTCGACAACTATATGGTAGGCCAGCTCATGGCGGAGGCGTTCTTACGGAACGGACTCCAGGGCGGAAAGGTTCTCATGCTCGGCGGATCACCCACCGACAATAATGTACCTCTCGTCGAAGCCGGATTCAGGGATGTCTGTGCTAAATACAGGATGGAGATAGTCGATTCCATTCACTGCGACGGCTGGAGAGCGGAGATAGCGGGAGATTACATTTACAGTCATCCCGAGACCGTTGCTGATGTCGATGCGATAATGTGCGGTAACGATAACCTTGCGGGTCAGGTGATCCAGGCCCTTTCGATCCAGAGACTAGCAGGTGAGATCCCCGTGGTCGGACAGGATGCGGACCTTGAGGCGTGCCAGAGGATAGTTGAGGGTACGCAGACAATGACG
>JAGCRJ010000097.1 GCA_017964745.1 Lachnospiraceae bacterium | reverse complement strand
GACTCCGGAAGAAGCGGTCACGGCTTATGCCGAGTATCTTCAGGCCGGAGATTTCGATGGAATTCTTTCCACATTCGCCATGGAGAGTTTTGAAGAAAACTACAGTGTTGAGGAATTCTATGACAGAATACGTGCGTTTTCACCGGGAATTGCCACCAGCGGGCAGCAGCTTGTGATGCTCGGAAATGATTCTGTTCTTACATCGTCCGTAAATCTTGAGAACAGGAGAGCATATATTTCCTCAAGCGTTTTCAGACAGATGATCGTACCGATGGCTGCTCAGGTTGATGATGAGGAACTGGCATCAACCTTAACGTCAGGCATAACGTTTATAATAGATGATGATGACGATCTTGAAACTCTCATGGAATTTCTGAATTCCGATCCGAAATTTGAAAATATTGAGATCGGGGATTTTCTGGATAAGTCCGATTTTGATTTCGATTTCGGTAAAGCTCTTAAGGAATATAATAAGTACAAAAAGAAGTCCTGGGGCGGCGATATCGAAAACATATGCATGGAACTGGAAATAGACGGAGATGATTATATTCTGTTTATGACCTGTGTATGCTATGACGATAAGTGGTACATTGCGGAATTCGGTAACTACTTCTCCCTTGCTTGCGGAATTTCGCCCCAGGCAGCCGGCCTTTGCCCTGAGGATGTGATCGAAGACTGTTTCAAGTAAAGAATACGATTACAGGTTATGAATATGAACATTATTTCAGGTGAAACATTTGATCAGGAAAGAGCTCTGTACGGAAGTGACGGTATAGAGGTTACGGGCTGCAGGTTCGACGGACCTGCGGACGGAGAGAGTGCGCTCAAGGAAAGCAGGAACGTTAAGGTTTCCGATTCGTATTTCAATCTTCGTTATCCATTCTGGCATGACGATCACCTGGAGATAAGCTCCTGTGAGATGACCGATAAATGCCGCGCCGCACTCTGGTATTCGAACGATATAAGAATATCTGATTCAAAGCTTCACGGGATCAAGGCACTTCGTGAGTGCAGCGACGTTACCATAGAGAACTCCAGCATTGTCTCGCCTGAGTTCGGATGGTCCGTTCACGGCCTGAATATGAAGAATTCAAGTGCCGAGAGCGAGTACTTCATGATGCGATCCGATAAACTGAACTTTGAGAATGTGTCGCTGAAGGGAAAGTATTCCTTTCAGTATATTGAGGATTCGACGTTCACAAACTGTAATTTCGACACCAAGGATTCCTTCTGGCATGCGAAGAATGTCTATGTCAAAGACTGCGTGATAAAGGGAGAATATCTTGCCTGGTATTGCGAGAATGTCACATTTGAAAACTGCAGAATAACAGGAACACAGCCCCTGTGCTATTGCAAGGGGCTGAAACTGATAAACTGTGTTATGGAAGAAGCGGATCTTGCATTTGAAAAATCCGATGTCGAAGCTGATATCGTGAGCAGCGTTATCAGCATCAAGAATCCTAAGAGCGGTATAATCCGCGTAAAGGGAGTCTCCGAGATCATCTCAGATGATCCGTCTGCAATGTGTGAGATAGAGATAACCGGCTGATCACCAGTCCGAGCTCCAGTCATCATAATCCGAATCCGATCCCCAATCCGAATAGGAGTAGTCCGAATCGTTGTCATAGCTCGATTCGTAACGCGAGCTGCCGCTGCTGCCCGATGATCCGGTGGGGGGAGTAAAGAAGAGCATCAGGATTGCAAAAATACAAAGCAGGATAAGGAAAACCATGGTGAGCGTATTGGACCTGTTTGGCATACCGGAACGAAGTTCGCTTTCGTCCGGCTCCCTGTACAGATCGACCGGATCATGGTTTGGATTATTCCTGTATAATGCTATTCTTTCTTTTAATTTCTGGTATATCTCATTAACGGCATATGCTTCATCGGGACCTTCGTATCGTATGGCACGCTGACCGTTATCTTTGTTCTTATATACAACGTAATTTCCCGTTCTTTCGTCCTTGTATATTCCGAAAGCACATCTGCCCTTGTAATCTTCTCCGATGTGGAAATGCAGCCTGGAGAGAGAAATGCCTGTCTTGTTGGCGAGTCTTTTAAGCTCATAAATAGTGCGCGGGCCACCGGGTGAAGCCTGTCTTACAGGATCGTGAGGTGTTCCGCAAAAGGGACAGTTCAGATCTGTCTCATTCATCAGGTTGTCACAAAAACTGCACTTAACCATATCAACCCAGATTATACCATATTAAACCATAAGTATAAAAATTTAACTAAAACTTAAATGACAAAGTAAGCTGTAGCATTTACAATAAACGAAATACGTTTTCTGTAAGGATGATTCCATGAGCGATAAAAAGAAAAAAAGAGAGATCGGAAGAGGCAGGGCATTGGAGAACAATATCTTTGCCTGCCGTCTTGTTACGCGCATCTGCCCTAAGTTCGTTGTGCATAAGGCAATCAGCAGATTCCTCGGATATTTTGAATGGCTGTTTTACAGCGCATTCTTTATGCGCTTTGTCATCAATGCGCTGGAAACCGGACAGGAATTTTCGAGGATCATGATCTTCATCATCGTGGTCACCGTGGTATTCGGCTCGATGAGTCTTTACAACGCGGTACTGAACGGAAAGATCATCCCCGTGGCCAGGGCCGTGATCAATAAGGGCGTCTACCGTAAGCTTTTCAGAAAGTCCAGAAACGTGGAGCTTGAATGCTTCGAGGACAGTGAATTCTACAACAAATATACTCTTGCGATGGAGAAGGCCGACGAGAGACTGATACAGACCGTGGAGGTTGTATTCGGAACTGTGTTCGGTGCGATCGCCAGCGTGTTCGCATTCGCATTTATGTATCAGGTGGACAAGATATCCGTCCTTTTCATTCTTTTCCCGATAATCGGAAACTTCGTATTCAAAAGAATGAACTCGCATCTTGATTATGCGAGAAACAAGGATATGGCGCCTCATAACAGAAGGATCGCGTATATCAACCGTGTAATGTATCTGACCGAGTATGCGAAGGAGATGAGGCTTACCGATGTCTTCAAGCTGATGAAGAGGCAGTACAACGAAGCGATAACCGGTCTTGCCGATGTGACGA
Source organism: Lachnospiraceae bacterium (assembly GCA_017964745.1). Taxonomy (GTDB): domain Bacteria; phylum Bacillota; class Clostridia; order Lachnospirales; family Lachnospiraceae; genus AC2028. Next base: position 3,188 of record JAGCRJ010000097.1, on the reverse strand, counting down.
AGAAGTATACGAAGAAGGCTGTTTTCCTTCACTGGATGACGGTCATGTTCACCTTCACATTCATCTTTGAAGGACTTCTTATCTACGGAGCGTACAGGACAGTTGTAAGCCACACTATGACTCTCGCACAGCTCTCCGTCATCACCAGCATGATGGTCTCCACCACATGGATACTGATCGGATTTACCGAATCGCTCACGGCTCTTTTCCAGAACGGATTGTTCGTGGAATATCTCAGGAGCTTCCTTGAGTATAAGGAAAGAATTCCCGAGGATACCGCAGGCGACGATCCCGGAACCGAGATCAAAAGCATTGAGTTCAGGGACGTTTCATTCTCATACAAGGACAAGGAAGTTCTCTCACATCTGAACATGGAATTCCGCGGAGGCAAGACCTACGCTCTTGTCGGACATAACGGTGCGGGCAAGACCACTCTCATAAAGCTTCTGCTCAGGTTCTACGATCCCACGGAGGGCGTGATCCTTTTGAACGGACGCGACATCAGGGAATACGACCTGCATAAATACCGTGCGCTTTTTGCGACGGCATTCCAGGATCACAGGATGTTCTCGATGTCTGTTATCGACAATGTCGTGATGGGTGAGGATATCGATCCTTCGGAAAAGGAAGAAAAGGTTATCGAAGCTCTCAAGCTTTCCGGTGCATATGACAAGGTGATGTCACTTTCGAAGGGACCCCACACCATACTCACACATGAGTTCGACGATGAAGGCGCCGTGCTTTCGGGAGGTGAATTCCAGAAGATCGTTGTTGCAAGAGCGTTCGTAAAGGAATGCCCGATAAAGATATTCGATGAGCCCAGCTCCGCACTCGATCCGATCGCGGAATCGGAGCTTTTCGACAATATATACGAATCATGCAGGGATAACACGCTCATATTCATATCACACAGATTATCGTCGGTACAGAATGCCGACCGGGTATATCTGCTCTCCGGCAAGACCGTTGCCGAAGCGGGCTCACACAGGATGCTGATGGATATGAACGGTATCTATGCGGATATGTACAGAAAGCAGGCTGTAAATTACCTTGCGCTCAGCTCCGGCGAAAGTTCGGAAGAATCTGCGGAAGGAGGTGAAGCGGTATGAAGAAAGTATGGAAGAATCAGCTCTTCTTATGGAATCTGTGCTTTAAGACCTGCCCCGGATATATGATCTATTTCCTTTACGACGGATTCAGGTATCAGGGAATAATCTTCCTCGAGCATGTTCTGGGAATACGTTACGTGCTTCACTGCGCGGAGTATAACGAGCCGTTCTGGAAGGCACTCCTTTTCATCGGTATCATCCTTATTATCAATATGATCCAGATCGTTCCCGACGGATTCTTCATCCACGGCTGGAGCTTTAAATGCAAGCCCAGGCTTTACCGCGCACTTAAGGAACAGATGTATGCGAAGGCTGCGGAGATAGATCTTTCCTGCTACGATGACCCCGAATACTACAATGACTTCGTACTTGCGGTAGCGGAAGCGGAAAGCTCGATAGACAGATTCCTTGCGATGTGCAAGAGCATCATGGAAGCACTCACGATCGTCTTTACGACGGGAGTTTTCTACCTTGTGACCAATGCGACCGGTATTCTCTTCGTAACGGCATCGCTGATACTCCGCTTCATCGTCGCCAAGAAGATCAACAAGCTCAATTACGATGTAAGGCTTAAGGTCAACCCTCTTGAGAGAAAGAGAAATTATGTAAGCAGGGTTTTCTACCTGAATGATTATGCCAAGGAATTGAGACTCCACCCGGCTGTGGGCGATTCTCTCGAAAAGGAATTTGACGAAGCCAACGACGATATCGTAAAGGAGCAGGAGAAGGTTGGAGTAAAAAGATCCTTCCTTACCTTCACAAGAGATTATGTGATAGGCGACTTCATCATGGACGGTCTCTACATCACTTACCTCGTGTTCCAGGCTGCAGTGCTTCATACCATCGATTACAGTAATGCCGTCGTTCTTTTCAACAGAACGGGAAGCTTAAGAAGAGGTATGGCAGGCATTGCGGAGATCTTTCCGCAGGCCCAGGAAAACAGTCTCTACATCGACAAGATAAGGGCGTTCCTCGATTACGAACCTGTCATCAAGCCCTTTGAGGGTGAGAAGGTTCCGAAAGGAAACGGAGAACTTGTCATAGATAATGTAAGCTTTGCGTACGGTGAAAAAGCGGGAGAAACCCTCAAGGGCATCTCACTTAAGGTATCGCCCGGCGAAAAGATAGCGATCGTCGGATACAACGGCGCGGGTAAGACAACGCTTATAAAGCTCCTTATGAGACTGTACGATCCGACAGCCGGAAAGATAACCTATCACGGAAGGGATATCAGGGAATACAGTCCTTATGATTACAGAAGAAGGATAGGCGTTGTATTCCAGGATTACCAGATGTACGGAGCTTCACTTGCAGAGAATGTCGTAATGAGCGATGAGACGGGCGACAGGGAAATGATACTCTCCGCACTCGAAAAGGCCGGATTTGCAAAGCGCCTTAAGAAACTTCCGAAGGGACTCGATACGCAGGTTACCGCGGAGTTTGACGAAGACGGCGTGAACTTCTCCGGTGGTGAAAGTCAGAAAATTGCAATTTCACGCGCATTTTTCAAAGATGCTGATATACTGATAATGGATGAGCCCAGTTCGGCACTCGATCCGATCGCAGAGTATGAACTCAATAAAGCGATGGAATCCGCCGCAGAGGGTAAGACCGTGTTCTATATATCCCACAGACTTTCGACCACAAGGGATGCCGACCGTATCATAATGCTCGAGAACGGACGCATTGTTGAGGAAGGTACCCACGAAAGCCTACTTGCACTCGGCGGAAAATATGCCGGAATGTGGAAGGTTCAGGCAGGAAGGTACGAAGGTGCGGATATCAAGGCTGTCTGATGCATTGACCGAGGGGAGGCAGATATGTCCGACATGAGAGAAGTTCCGGGCGTTCCGGCGCAGATACTTGACGAAGTAAGACTCTATCTGGAAAAGTACTACGAGGAACCGGAAGAGTTATTGTATGGTGTTTGTCCTGAACCCGAAGGGATCACTCTTGAAGAGGACGCATACACGGAAGAAGCTTTTGAAGCGGCTGACGAAGAATGCGTATCATTTGATGTTGAAGAGGCTCCCCGGGAGAAAAGAAAAAAGCCGGGCCTGTTCGGAATAAAGAAGACAG
>JAGCRJ010000096.1 GCA_017964745.1 Lachnospiraceae bacterium | reverse complement strand
GAAGCTGCCATGGTGTCCGAGTGGGGAGAGCCCGATAAGAGTCTCGCCGGAGGATTCCATATGGATTTCCTTCTGCATTTCGGTCCTTCGCATTACAACGATCTGTTCAGGTGCGAAAAGCCCTTCTTCGAAGGAAGCGGCGATGCATCCGAATTTGTCCGTAAATACATAGAAAGCTATGAAAAGTCCGAAAGACGCGGACTTATATGCATACCTTCCGGCAACCACGATATGGACAGACTTGCGCGTCATATAAGCGGTGAAAAGAGAAAACTTGCTTTCGCATTCCTTTTATCCATGCCCGGTGCTCCGTACATTTATTACGGAGACGAGATCGGAATGAGATATGTTGAAGGACTTACTTCTGTGGAAGGCGGATACGGAAGAACAGGTTCACGTTCCCCCATGCAGTGGGACGACAGCGTTAATGCCGGTTTTTCATCGGCACCTGCAGATAAGCTCTACATCCCCATTGATCCTTCCACTGACAGACCTACGGCCAAAGCCCAGACAGGTGATGAAGGGTCTCTCAGAAGCGAAGTAAAGAAGCTTATAGGGATAAGACAGGTTCATCCCGCACTTCAGAGTCTGGGAGAGATAGAGTTTGTCAGTGACGGTGCTCCGGGTAAGCCACTTGCCTATATAAGAACTCTCGGTGAAGAGAAGATACTGATTGTGATCAATCCCACCGGTAATGACTATATTGCGGAATGTGCCGAAGGAGAGGTGATCTATTCCTTCGGTTCATACGAACTGAAGGCCGGAACACTTACGGTTAATGCCGGGTCTGCGGTGTTTGTGAAGCTGTAGAACACTGCATCCGGGTTCTGCGCTTGACACATCAGGGCGATGGTGTTAGTATTCATTTCAAGTTAATAAAAACGGTAGAGGTTGCGTCGATCAAAAGTAGTAAATCTGATGTGCCGTACACAGATGAAGATTTATGAAAGGGTGAGACGCCGAAGGAACGGTTTAAACGGAAGATCCGGATCCTGGGCATACGATGAACAGTCGTATGACTGTCATCCCGAAAGGGATGGGGAGCTATCAAATTATTTGTTGATAACGGCTGACCGTATTTTATTACGTGTCAGTCTTCTTTTTTTCATAAGCGATGTGAGAAGAGGGACTGACGTAACACGTAACTAAATTCGAGAGGAGAAAGTAAAATGAGCAAACCAATTTTCACCGGAGCTGCAGTAGCGCTCGTAACACCCATGACAGCTGACGGAAGCGTTAATTTCGAAAAGCTTGACGAGCTGATCGAGTTCCAGATCTCCGGAGGAACCGATGCCATCGTAGCCTGCGGAACAACGGGTGAGGCATCAACCCTTACACATGAGGAGCACATAAATGTCATAAAGCATACCGTAGAGAAGGTAGCAGGAAGAGTTCCCGTCATCGCAGGAACCGGATCCAACAGCACCGAGACAGCTATCTACCTCAGCGTAGAAGCAGAGAAGGCCGGAGCGGATGCACTCCTTCTCGTAACACCTTATTACAACAAGGCAACCCAGAAAGGACTTATCGAGCATTTCTGCAAGACTGCCGATTCCGTTAAGATCCCCGTTATCCTTTACAACGTTCCTTCCAGAACCGGATGCAATATCCTTCCCGCAACCGTAAAGGCTATAAGTGAGAGATCAAAGAATGTTACGGCCATCAAGGAAGCAAGCGGAAACATCTCACAGGTTGCGACACTTGCATCGATCATGCCCGAGGATTTCGCAATCTATTCGGGAAATGACGATCAGATCGTTCCCCTGCTTTCACTCGGCGGACTCGGAGTTATCTCCGTCCTTTCCAACGTTGCTCCCAAGCAGACCCACGACATCGTTGCTTCCTATCTTGAAGGTGATGTAAAGAAGAGCTGCAAGTTACAGCTTGAGGCACTCGACCTCATCGGAAGCCTCTTCTGTGAGGTTAACCCCATTCCCGTTAAGACCGCCCTCAATCTTATGGGAATGAACGCAGGACCTCTTCGTCTTCCTCTTACCGAGATGGAAGATGCAAATGCCGCAAGACTCAAGAAGTCCCTTGCGGATTACGGCATCAAGGTTGCCGAAGGCGCAGTGATCAAGTTCAATGACCTGAGCAAAGACTGATACTTATCAAACGGCCCGTGAAGGAAACTTTGCGGGCTGTATGTTAAAAGAGGAAAATGATATGACAAGAATAATCATACACGGCTGCAACGGCCGTATGGGACAGATGATCACCGCGATAGTTAAAGAGCGCAGTGATGCAGAGATAGTTGCGGGTATCGATATAGCCGACAACATCACTACAAACGGTTATCCCGTATTTACCGATATTAACGCATGCGATGTACAGGCAGATGTGGTCATCGATTTTTCATCGGCAGCCGCAGTCGATAAGCTCATGGATTACTGTGAGGCTAAGAACCTTCCTCTTGTACTTTGCTCCACCGGACTTTCGGAGGAACAGTTATCAAGGGCAAGGGCTCTTTCGGAAAAGATCGCGGTTCTCAAGAGCGCGAATATGAGCCTCGGTATCAACCTTCTCCAGAATCTTCTTAAGCAGGCTGCAGCTATACTTGCTCCTTCGGGATTCGATGTCGAGATCGTGGAAAAGCATCACCGCATGAAGCTCGATGCTCCCAGCGGAACCGCTCTTGCACTTGCCGATTCCGTCAACGAAGCTCTTAACAACGAATATGAATATGTATTCGACAGATCGCAGAGAAGAGAGAAGAGACCCGATAAAGAGATCGGTATCAGTGCCGTAAGAGGCGGTACGATCGTAGGAGACCACGATGTCATCTTCGCGGGAACCGATGAAGTCATCACCTTCTCACATACCGCATATTCAAGAGCCGTATTTGCAAAAGGCGCGGTAAGCGCAGCGGTATTCCTTGCAGGAAAGCCCGCAGGGTTCTATGATATGAGTAACGTTATAGAGGAGTCGCTTAGCAAGTAAAACCAGTATGAGATTTCGTCCCTGCATCGACATACACAACGGAACAGTAAAGCAGATAGTCGGATCATCGCTTAAGGATGAAGGCAATTCCGCTTCCGAGAATTTCGTATCGGCATATGATTCGGTTCATTATGCGGATATGTTCAAAGAACGCGGACTTAAAGGCGGACATGCGATAATCTTAAATAAGAAGGGCACTCCCGAATATGATGCCTCATATGAAGAGTGCATGAAAGCCCTGAGAGCATATCCCGGCGGACTTCAGGTCGGCGGTGGAATACTTCCGGAAAATGCCGGTGAGTTTCTTAATGCAGGTGCTTCACATGTGATAGTGACCTCGTATGTTTTCTCGGACGGTAAGATCAATTACGGGAATCTTGATAAGATAAGCAGTGCCGCAACTCCCGAAAGGCTTGTGCTTGACCTGAGCTGTAAGAGGATAGG
>JAGCRJ010000095.1 GCA_017964745.1 Lachnospiraceae bacterium | reverse complement strand
GCCCACTCATACCATCTTACAAGGAGTTCCTTAAAGTAGTCCGTATTTACATCGCTGTTCATGAATCCGCCGATATCGGTGGTCCACCAGGGGATTCCCGCAAGACCTATATCAAGTCCGCCTCTTACGGAATACTGAAGTGCTTCGAAGGTGGAATAAACGTCTCCGCTCCAGAGAAGTGTTCCGTACTTCTGTGATCCTACCCATCCGCAGCGAAGGAGGTTGAGGATCTTCTTGTCGGGATGTACTTCCTTTTCTCCCTCGAAGAATCCCTGTGCATAGCATCTGGGATAGATACAGCTTACCTCTGCGCCGGGTCCGAGATAATAGCGGTAATTGTCGAAATCATATGCGGTAAGATCGGGCTCCGCATTGTCGAGCCAGAACATGTCTATTCCGTAGTCGTAGTAATTCTTTTTGCAGATATCCCATACATACTTTCTCGCTTCGGGATTGGTCGCATCATATACTACGCAGTCGCCCTGGTAATCATATGTCTGCATGGCACCCTTCTCGGTTCTCATGAGAAGTCCGCGGTCAGCCATGGGATAGAAGTTCTCACTCTTTCTGTCGACGGAAGGCCAGACGGATACCATGACCTTGATACCGTATGAGTGAAGCTCGTCGACCATTGCCTTTACATCGGGCCAGTACTCCTTATCGAATTTCCATTCACCCTGGAGAGTCCAGTGGAAGAAATCGATGACGAGAACATCGATCTTGATTCCGAGCTCCTGATATTTCCTCGCAACGGTAAGAACCTCATCCTGGGTTCTGTATCTGAGCTTGCACTGCCAGAGTCCGAGAAGCTTTTCATCGATCTCTGGAGCACGTCCGACAACGGCGGTGTAGTTTTCGATGATGGCTTTGGGTGATTCATCCGTGGTGATCCAGAGGTCAAATTCCCTTGATGCATCGGCTGACCACTCGGTCATATTCTTTCCGAAGGTTACGTGACCGACCGCGGGATTGTTCCAGAGAAGTCCGTATCCCTTATTGGAAACCTCAAAGGGGATGGATGTCTGCGCATTACGCTGGGCAAGCTCGAGGGTCGTTCCCTTAAGCTCGATGTACGGATTCTGGTAAACACCCATACCGTAGATCTTCTCACCCTCTATGGGCTCGAAGCGGAGTGTAAGCTTATAATCTCCGTTGAGATAGGGCTTGTACTCTCTGTTCACTCTCTTAAAGCAGCTTACGGCATTGTTCTCTGTTCCGCCGTAGTTGCTGAAGTATTCCCTCATAAGGAATTCATCATTCTTATAATATGTGATGATCCCTTCACTGCTGACAGACATCGAAGTGGAACCGTTTTTGATGACCGCTCTGTTTTCGGTTATCTCTATCTTCGCATCCGTCTGATCCGCGGGACGTTCATCCTTCGGACAAAGTGCCCAGAGATTACCTGTAAAATCATTGTTCTTGGTAGCTCTGAGACGCAGGGCATTCTTTCCCCAGCTTTCGATCCTTACGATCTCTCCGCCCTTCTTAAAGACGAGCGCATTGCCATCCTGTAAAAACATTTCGTACCTCCGAAATAAATCCTCATTATAAAAGTTCGATCTTAAATACTACCGGCATATCATCGCGGGACCTACCATTTACTCTGATATCAAGTCCTTCAGCCCCATGATCCCACTTTACTTCCGAACCGTCGGCAAGAAGGACAACCTTTGATATAAGTCCCTTATAAGAATGTCCGCCGTCCTCGCCGCTTTTTGCAAAGCTCTTGATCACGTAGTGTCCGTCCTCTGCGGGCTTCATCGCTGCGGCATAGATGCAGCCGTCTTTAGCGGTAAAGCGGAAATCCTCGGAAGTGTAATCAAGGCTTTCCGTATCCTTGAAGCCGCCTTCCTCCCTGTTAACACTGCCTTCACCGAAGATCTTGTAAGGAGTGCTTCCGTAGATCATCTCTCCGTTTTTATCTAGCCACTTACCGATCTCGAGGAGCGCATTCTTTTCCTCATCGCATATCTCTCCGTTCGCCTTTGGTCCGACATTGAGAAGGAGATTTCCGTTCTTGGAAACGATATCGATAAGCTCTCTTACGATATCAAGTCCGGACTTGTAGGAAAGGCCGGGTACATATCCCCATGACTCCCTGCAAATGGGAGTATCCGACTGCCAGATGTATGATGCGGAGCCTGACAGTCCTCCTCTTTCAATATCCCTTACGGATGCGCCGGGTGCAAATGCATCGACCTTGGATACGATCACTCCCTCTAATCCCTTGGATGCCATCACATTGTAATAATATGCGGCAGCCTTCTTAAGGTAGGGCTTGAGAGCCTTCTGTGCTATCCACCAGTCAAAATAAATAACTTCGGGAGTAAAGAGATCCACTATCTCGCAGGTTCTTGCAAGCCAATCCTGCATAAACTCTTCGCTGGGTGCGGGCTTTACATCGAAATCCTGGATGTTCTCGGGCTCGGGCTGTGAAGGCCAGTAGAGATCTCCCCTTACGAATTCACCCTTGATATCACTGTCGAATGTCCTGCCGTTTCCGAGGAACCACCAGTGCTCAAATCTGTGTGACGAAACACCGAAATGTATTCCGTATTCCTCAGCCGACTTTTTAAGCTCTGCGACTATATCCCTGTGAGGACCCTTCTCCGCTGCATTCCAGTGCGACATGCGGCTTGCATACATCTGGAATCCGTCATGATGCTCGCCTACGGGAACGACGTATCTTGCACCGGACTTTTTGAAGATGTCCATCCATTCTTTGGGATCGAATTTCTCTCCCTTAAACCTGTCTACGTAATCCTTGTATCCGGTCTCGGTGTGAGGTCCGTACTTTTCTATGTGATGCTTCCACTCCTCGCTATCCTTGATGTACATCCATCTCGGATACCATTCATTGGAAAACTCCTCGGAAGTAAATACTCCCCAGTGAACGAAGATTCCGAATCTGTCTGCAGCAAACCATTCGGGAACCTTAACCTTGGAAAGCGAAGCCCAGTCATCCTTAAAGGGCCCCTTGGCGATCACTTCATCGATCCTCTTCATCTCTTCCGAAAGATCGGCGATATCTTTATCAGCCTCTTCCATTCTTTCCGAAAGAGTATCCGTCGCTACAGCAGCTGCTGCGCTTTTAGCTTCTTTCGGTTTTTCGGAATCACCGGTTTCTTCGGCTGATTTTTCTTCAGCTTTTTTTGCTTCCTCTTTTTCTTCTTCAGCTATATCATCGAGGGCTTTGTCAAAAGCCTTGTCGTCAATCTCATCGTCATCACCGTAACCGGTCTTATCCATCTCATCCTTAAGATCTTCTTCCTTCGGAGGTCTCTCCCTCGAAAGAAGGATTCCGCAGACGATCATCGCAAGAGCTGCGATCGCAACTATGATTCCGATAACAAGTCCGTTCGAAGTATTCTCCTCTTCGATCACTATATCGGCGGGCTGTTCCTGAACCGGCTGAACGGGAACGATCAGGTCAGGCTCCTGCTCGGGGGGCATCTCTTCGATAACTTCAGGTTCGGGCTCACGGTATTCTTCAAAGATCGAATTTACCGTAATGATATATTCTATCTTCGTGGCTCCCGCAAAAAGTGAAGGATCTACATAAGCCGTTCCGGACTCATTGCATCCTCCGCAGATCCTCCATGCGGTCTCATCATTACCTACGGCCTCTGCCCACGCGGGAGATCCGGCAAGATAATCGATGGGCGTATCCGAACCGTCTATACGGAGTGCAACGGATATATCCATCTCCGCAAAGGAAGTACCTTCCGCAGAAGGAACTATCACGGGAGAAACATTATGAACATGTGTGATCGCATTGGGGAAAGCAAGCGAAACAGTGATCGTGTCACCGACCGCTGCGGTCGAGGTGACCGAAGTGATGCTCTCACTGTTGCCTTCGAAACCGGGACCATGATATTCGTGCGTCTCGCCTCCCGCAACATCTCCGGAAAAATCGATATAGACGATCGATTCACCTTCGTATGCGGGTCCGAGTCTGTGGGCCACGGTAAATGAATTAAGAGTGATCGTATATTCGATCTTGGTTGCTCCGGCAAATGCGTTGACGGGCAAAGTGCTTAACCCGTTCTCATCATATCCGCCGTAGAGCATCCAAGAATGCATAAGAGAACCTGTGGGACCGGCCCATGCCTTGGGAGCTTCGGGGTCCGGAGTGATCTCCACATCTGCTCCGTTAACCTTGAGCGAAACATCCGCATCCACGTTTCCGAACACAATGTTGTCTTCACCTGTGTACATTACGGGTACGACGGATGTGATGTGCGACGGCATCTCAGGAAGTTCGAGAGATATGACAACCGTGTCACCTGCTTTTGCCGAAGCGTTGACAGCGACTATCCCCTCGCTGTTTGCATTCCCGAAAGGATCCGTATAAACAAGGCCTCCGTCGCCTGCTTCAAGTCCCGATCCGACAAAAGAAATAAAGAATGATACAGTCTCTTCCTGATCACCGGCCGCCTGAGCCGGGATCGCCGGAACGACCGAGGCTGCCAGTAAGACAGCCAGTGCGATCGCTCCGATCTTTCCCAACAATTTTTTCATTTCTGATTCTTCTTTCCGAAAATATTAAAGTCTTTCAAAAGGCACTTCACATGCTGCTTTGCCCATAACGGCTTCGATATTGTTGTCGCCGTCTTTAAGCATTGATACGGGGATGACCGCAGATTCGATCTTCTCTCCGTTAACGGTGATATAAGAGACGCCCTTGCAGACATGCTCGGGGTTCTTAACCTCGATGTGAAGGTTCTTTCCTCTGAATACTCTGTCGACGGTGTATCCGTCCCACGAATCGGGGATACAGGGATCGATGAGCATTCCGTCATACTGGGGACGGATTCCGAGTACATACTGGGTAAGTGAATAGTATGTCCAAGCAACCGCGCCGGAAAGCCATGAGGTACGGCAGTTTCCGGGACGGGGTGACTCATCCGAATAGGTGGTCTGTCCCTGAACATAAGGCTCTGACTGTCTGATCTCAGCCTTGTCGTTATATGTAGCGGGAAGCGCTGCCTTGAGATATTCGTAAGCCCTGTTTCCGTTGCCTGCGAAGGTCTCCGCCATAACGCCCCAACCCTGTGTATGGTTGAAGATACCGCCGTTCTCCTTGATTCCGGTAGGGAATACTACGCAGCCCATAACGGTCTGGGGAGTGTAAACGATGGGAGGTGCACAAAGCTTAAGTCCGTACTTGGAGAAGAGCTGGTCGTGAACAGCTTCGAGGCAGAGCTTCTCCTGGTCGCCCTTGCATGCACCGGACATAACAGCCCATACCTGGGTGTTGAGATAAACCTTACCTTCATCGTACTTATCGGTTCCGTAAACGGTTCCGTCTTCGCCTACAGCCCAGATCCACCACTTGCCGTCCCATGCCTTCTTCTGGATCGCTTCGTCAAGGATGTCTCTCTGCTTAAGTGCCCATGCTGCCTCGTCTTCTTTTCCGAGGAGCTTGGAGATGTCCGCATAAGTGGTAAGGCCTGCTCTTAACTGGAAGGTTACCATTACGCTCTCGCCGTGATAGCCGGTCTGGAGACAGTCGTTCCAGTCAGCCGCAAGTCCGGAAGGAAGTCCGTCCGCACCGCTTCTTTCAATATTGAAAAGAAGCGCCTTCTTGAGGTGGCCGTAAACGGTGTCCTCACCGTGATCTGCGTAAGGAACAACTTCATTATAGAAATCGATGTCGCCGGTCTCTGCGATATATGCGGGGATCGCATTGAAGAACCACTGGCAGTCATCGGATCTGAATTCTTTTTCATCGGGACACTGCATATGTCCGGGATTGTGACCGAGCTTGATGAGGGGCATTGCACCACCGCAGAAGGTCTGTCCGGAAAGCATCAGCTTGAGACGCTCTTTGGAAAGCTCGGGGATCGCAGCGTTGACACCGAGGGTATCCTGAACGGAATCACGGTATCCGAGTCCGTCTCTTTCTCCGTTGTAAACAAGCGATGCAGCCCTGGACCATGAGAATGTGATGAGGTTGTTGTAAAGTCCCCATACATTTACGGTGTGGTCGATATCGGCATCGGGAGTCTTAGCCTTGAAGGAAGTGAGTTTTGAATGCCAGTCTTCCTTGAGCTTTTCGAACTCTTCGTCGAATCTCTTTGCAGAGCCGTACTCAGCAACGATCTTCTCTCCGACTGCGTTTGCGTTTCCGATTCCGAGAAGGATGAGAACGGTCTTCTTTTCACCGGGCTGAAGGACCATATCGGACTGGATGGATCCGCATGCGGTATCACCGTAGGTCCAGGAATCGGAGCACTGTCCCTCGATGACGGCTCTGGGCTCCTTGTACGATCCGTAGGTTCCGATGAACTTTTCCCTGTTGGTATCATAGTGGGTCATGGGTGCTTCGCAGACTGCGAACCACTCCTGCTGAATGATACCGCCGAGCTCATACTCGGGATGCTGCTTGTACATATTGTCATGGATCGAATAGCCGAGGATGTTGTCGGCCTTCTTGTCGGCTTCCATGATGAAGAGTGAATACTGAAGGTTTACAAGATCCTGGGTGGTGTTCCACTGACTTGCGAACTCGCAGTATGTGAATGCGGAAAGATTTCTGGGCTTGTCGGACTTGTTCTCAACATCAAGTCTCCAGTACTCAAACTTCTGTCCGAGAGGAACGAAGTAAGTTGCATCGGTGTGGATTCCGGAATAATCGGAACTGAATATGGAATATGCAGTACCGTGACGGCATACGGTCTTGTACTGATCGAGGGGCTTGCCTACGGGCTGCCATGATGCCGACCAGTAATCCTTGGTGTCATTATCTCTTAAATAGAAATATCTTCCGGGCTGATCCATGGGAACCGAATTAAAACGAAGACGCATGAATCTTCCCTGCGCGCCCGAACGGTAGAAGCCGTATCCGCCCGCATTATTGGTAATGATCGCACCGTACTCAGTGGTACCGAGATAGTTACTCCACGAGGTGGGAGTATCCGGCCTGTCTACGACGTATTCGTAGGCTTCATCATCAAAATGTCCAAACTGCATAATTTTTTCCTCTTAAAAAAATTGATTTACCCCGAAAAGGGGACTGCAAGCATTAGTATAGCAAACCAAAGGTTAAAAAAATAGTTTAATAAGATTAAACCGAAATAATTCTTCCCGGATATGATAGTATTAATCATAGGCAGATACGCGGGGCAGTTAACAGGTTAAAAAAACGCCCCTGAAAGGAAAGAAAATGGAAACTTCCAGGAAAAAGCTCCTTAAAAACGTTATGGAAAGATCCGCCGCGTGCGGAGAAACAGCAGGTTCCGTGCTT
>JAGCRJ010000094.1 GCA_017964745.1 Lachnospiraceae bacterium | reverse complement strand
GAAAGGTGATTTCCGCGATAAAGAGGACCTCGGAAGAGGACTTTCGGAGTAATTTTTCGATCGGCGGAAGTGCCGGGGAAATAACTCCCGATGAGGAGATGACGGACTTTGCCCGCACAGTATGCGAAGAGCTTAATCCCGATTACATTGGACTTGACATTATAAGGCATAACGGCAGCCCGGTCTTAAATGAGATGGAAGACGCGGCCGGAGCGAGGATGCTTTATGCGAATACCGATGTCGATATCGCAGACCTCTTTGTCCGCTATATTTATGAAAAAACTTTCCAAATCGCCGAAAATGGGATAGAATAAGGCATTGTCCGACACAGACGTAAAAGTCTGCCGATCAGAAAGGAGATCAGTAATGTCCGAGAATAAAGAAAGTGCAGAAAACAAGACAGTGACTGAAGAAAAAGCTGTCAGGACGCACTATGATATTAAGATGGAGCAGCGTGCAAAGGCCAAAAAGCGCGCAAGAAGAGAGGAGTGGGTCTGGAAGACCATAGGACTCGTGATCCTTGCTGCGATCCTTGCGCTCATTCTTTCATTTCCCATCAGAAGATATATGGCCATCAATGAGACGGTATGTACCATCGGCGGAAGGGATATAAGCCGTGTTGAGTTTGATTACAACTACAACATGATCAAGAACGCTTATGTCAAGAATTACGGCTCATACCTTTCCTACTACGGAATGGATGTAAACACCATCGAGAATGAGATGTATGACAACACTCTGACCTTCAGGGATTATTTCACCAAGGAAGCCGTAGAGCGTATCAAGAGCACCGTCGCTCTTACCGCTGAGCTTGAAAAGGAAGGATATACCTACGACATCACCAAGGATTACGAAGAGTACATCGAGGCTATGAAGGAAGGTGCCAAGGAAGCGGAACTCAGCCTCGGGGAGTATTACAAGCAGTCTCTCGGACAGTATGCTACCCAGAGAAGAGTTGAGAAGTTTGTAAGGGAATCATTCCTTATCGCTCATTTCTCGGATGACAAACAGGCAAGCTTTGCTCCCGACGATGCGACTATCGATGCGCGTTATGCTGAGGATGCAGATGACTACGATCTTTTCGATTACAACCTTATCAGGGTTGAAGCCGAGCTTCCGACCGAGCCTACCGAGCTTGCCGATGAAGGCGCAGCCGTAGCCGAGGACGGAACCTACACTCCTTCCGAAGCTGAGATCGAAGCGGCAATGAAGGAAGCCAAGGAAAAGGCTGACGATATCGAGGATACCGTATTTGATGACGGAGATGTACATACCGGCGAAAGAGCAGCTTCCGTCAATTACCAGGTAAGAACCTGGCTTCTCGATCCTTCCAGAAAAGAAGGAGACACCACGGTAGTTGAAGCGGAAACCACCAACTGCTATTACATCGCAGGCTTCGTTGCAAGATATCAGGATACCGCAACAAGCCTTACCGCAAGGATCATCTCCACTCCCGACGCTACCGGTGATGAGATCATTGCTGAGTTCAACAGCACCGGAGCTTCAGAGGACGCTTTCATCGCACTTGTAGATAAGTACAGCGATTCCGGCACCGGAAACGGCGGACTTTACGAGGGACTTTCGGGCGGAGAGCTTCCCGGAGATCTCGGAAGCTGGATCCTTGATCCCGCAAGGGCACAGGGCGATGTCACCTATTACCTTGACGAGGCATCCGGCGAGACTTACGTGATTTATTATGTGGGCGAAGGAAAGCCTTCGTGGTATTATACTATTAGAAATCTCATAGAGTCGGAGAGCATGGATGCATATCTTGCGGGACTTACCGCTACCGTAACGGTTGACGATCCCAAGGGCAATCTCAAGTATGTATCTCTCGAAGAGACTGCGGCAATGCTCCAGGAAGTACAAAGCGCATTGACCGAAACGGAATAATAAGCTCTGACATGTATTTTACGGCCGTGAGATAAGGAGGCGACTCCCGATCACGGCCGTTTTATTTTGACCATGGAAATACGTATCCCCAAAGACGCCAAATCCATAATCGATAAACTTACCGGTGCCGGCTACGAAGCATATATCGTGGGCGGCTGTGTAAGAGACTGTCTTCTGGGCCTTGTTCCCGATGACTGGGATATAACCACGAATGCGCTTCCGGAGCAGGTTAAGGAGCTTTTCAGGCGTACGATCGATACCGGGATAGAGCACGGAACGGTGACCGTAATGATCGGTGATGAGGGATATGAAGTGACCACTTACCGTACCGACGGTGCATATTCCGACGGAAGGCATCCCGACAAGGTGACTTTCGTGCCTTCGCTTGAAGAGGATCTTAAGAGGCGTGATTTTACGATCAACGCCATGGCGTATAATGACAGTGAAGGGCTCGTCGATCTGTTCGGCGGACGGGATGATATAGAAAAAAAGATCATAAGATGTGTGGGCTGTGCGGATGAGAGATTTTCCGAGGATGCGCTCCGCATGATGAGAGCCGTGAGATTTGCGGCTAAGCTCGGGTACGGTATTGATGACGAGGCACTTGCTTCGATCAAAAAGCTTGCGCCCACACTTTCCAAAGTCTCCGCGGAAAGGATCACAACCGAGCTCACAAAGCTCCTTGTTTCCGATCATCCCGAGATGATAGAGACGCTTTATGAAACGGGACTTACGAAGGTGTTCTTCCCGGAGTTCGATAAAGCCTTTGAAACACCGCAGGTTCATCCCCACCACTGCTTCAATGTCGGCAAGCATATCACCGAATCCGTAAGGCTTTCGAAAAATGACAGAATTGTCAGATTCGCGATGCTGCTCCACGATATCGGAAAACCCGAAACCCTTTCCGTGGACGAAAAGGGCATCACCCACTTCCACGGACATCCTTCGGTCGGGGCAAAGATGGGCGAAGAGATAATGCGGAGGTGGAAGCTTGATAATGATACGATCTTCCGCGTATGCAGACTGATAAAACATCACGACATGGGTAAGGGAAAGGGATGCACTCCCGCACTTACCAGAAAAGCCGTGTCCGTGATGGAGGAGGATTTCCTCCGCCTTCTCGATGTGATGAAGGCCGATGTTCTTGCCCAGAGCGATTTTCTGAGAGAGCAGAAGCTTGAGAACATAGAAAAGTACGGCAGGGAATACGAAAGGATCGTAAAGGAAGGCGAATGCTGCAGTCTCAAAGAGCTTGCCGTGGGCGGCCGCGATCTTATCGATGCGGGGATCGCACCCGGTCCCGTAATGGGCGAGATACTCGGAAAGCTGCTTGAACGTGTATTGGAAGATCCCTCCCTGAACGAGCGGGACACACTTCTTTTACTTGCAAAGGAATACATATGATCCGTCTTTTTGGCCGTGACAATAAAATACGAAAGACTGTCGCCATAGTCCTGTGCACTGTGATGACGGCGCTCTGTGCATCCGGCTGCGCCGGTCCGTTCACACCGCAGCCTGTGTCCCAGCTTCCGCAGACACAGGATCAGGACACCGGATTCATCCTGTACGGAACCTATGATTACGATTCCACGGATACGGCGGTTCTTGTGGACAAGAATACCGAAGAGGGAACGCTCACCTTTCTGAACAGGACCAATCACAGAAGATACACCCTCGGATATGACGGCACCACGGGCTTCTATGACAGGTATAACAGCCTGATCTCACTTAATCAGATAAATGTCGGCGATATACTGAACGTAAGGTTCGTAAAGAGCAAGAGGCACCTGACACTTGCGTCACTTTCTCCAGATGCATGGACAAAGCCCGCTACCGACCAGTATATTTTCGACAGCGTAAAGAAGGAAGTTACCATCGGCTCCGATATTTACAAGCTCGCGGATGACTGCTTCTGCTATTCGGGCAAGGACGAGCTTTTGTACCAGGAGCTCAATAATGTCGATGTACTCACCTTCCACGGAATAGATTCGACCGTTTACAGCATCAATGTTGACAAGGGACACGGGTACTTAAGGCTTTCGGGCCATGAATATTTCGTCGGAGGCTGGATAGAGGTCGGAACCAAGTTCATATGGAAGGTAACCGATGACATGCTCCTTACCGTTCCCGAAGGAACCTACAATGTGGTCGTTTCCGCTGACGGAACCATGGTCGACAGGAGCGTTACCGTCAAGAGGGGGCTCGAGACGGTGCTCGATCTTTCCGATGTCGTTCCTGAGGTTCCCAAGGAAGGACTTGTTCTGTTCTCGCTCACCCCTTCCGATGCGACTCTGTACATTGACGGTGAGAAGGCTGACACTTCCGCGGCAATATCCCTTACCTACGGACTGCACCAGCTGATGTGCACATGCGACGGCTATGTGACGCTTACAAGATACCTGAGCGTGGGCGAAGAAAACGCCGGTATCAGTATTACTCTCGAAAAGGAAAAAGAGGCTTCCGATGTCAGCGGCAATACCGATGTGAGCGGAAACACCGCTACACCCGGCAGTACGACCGACGTGAGCGGCAACTCATCCGTGCCGGATGTGACAAGCACGTCATATTACCGCGTATACATAAACGCACCTGCGGGAGCGGAGTGCTATATCGACGGAAATTATGTCGGAGTTGTGCCCTGCTATTTCAAGAAAGCTGAGGGTACCCACGTAGTCACTTTGAGCAGTCCCGGATGCAATACGAGGAGCTATACGATCAGTGTCGACAGCGCACTTTCGGACATGTCTTTTTCGTTCACGGATCTTGAGCCTCAAAACCCCTGAAACCCAGATTTGTCAAGCGTTTTTTGAGAAAATGCCGTTTTTTGCGATATTTTCGTTGAAACGCCCTATTTTCCTTGACAAAGAGGCATGAACTGTTTATAAATTAGTGTAGTGGTTCCAAGATATGAAACCACCCCAAACATTCTTATAAAACAGGAGGAGTAATTACATGAACAAGACCGAATTGGTTGCTGCTATCGCAGATTCTGCCGATCTTACCAAGAAGGACGCTGAGAAGGCAGTTAATTCTTTCACCGAGGTTATCACCAAGGCTCTTAAGAAGGGTGACAAGGTTCAGCTTGTCGGCTTCGGAACCTTCGAAGTAGTTAAGAGAGCAGCTAGAGAGGGAAGAAATCCTCAGACCGGAAAGGCTATGAAGATCAAGGCTTCCAAGGCTCCTAAGTTCAAGGCTGGTAAGGCTCTTAAGGACGCTCTTAACTAATTTTCATGTTATGAATAACAGCGCACCCGTTTGATGAGTCAGGCGGGTGCACTTTTGTATCGGGAGTTTTATAATGAGACTCGACAAGTATCTTAAGGTTTCAAGACTGATAAAAAGAAGGACGGTTGCCAACTCCGCATGCGATGCGGGAAGGGTAACGATCAACGACAGACCCGCCAAGGCATCCGCCGAGGTAAAGGTCGGCGACATCCTGAGCATATCCTTCGGAAACAGGGAACTTAAGGTGAAGGTCACCGATGTCCGCGAGACGGTCAAAAAGGAAGAGGCCGACGCGATGTACGAGGAACTGTAATGGCTGCAAAGGAAAGATCCGGAAACCGCACAATGACCGCGATGGAGAAACGCCGCAGAAGAAGCGGTGCTTCGGGTTATATTCTTTTTGCCGTTATCGTATCCCTTATCTCCCTTGTCGTACTCGTACAGATAAGGGATGTGAAGCAGAGGCTCAGTGTTTACGAGCAGCAGGATCAGGCACTTGATGAGCAGATCGCCGCACAACTCGAACGCACGGAGGAGCTCAACGAACTTGAAAAATACGTCCAGACCAAGGCATATGCCGAGGAACAGGCCCATGAAAAGCTCGGGCTTGTAAATGAGGGCGAGATCATATTTAAGCTTGAGGACAATTAGTGAAAGCCGGAGCGGAAGTCATCTTTAAAAAGTATATGGATGGCATCCCCGTATCCGATGCAGGAATGCATCTGATCGCAGGGGTGTCCGGCGGGGCAGATTCCATCTGCCTTTTATTTTTGCTGCTTGAACGATTCGACGTTTCTGACATCCGTGTCATTCACATAAACCATATGATCCGCGGAAATGAGGCGGATGAGGATTCTCTTTTCGTGGAGAATATCTGTAAGGAGCACGGAGTTTCCTTTAAAGAGATAAAGAAGGACATTCCCGCTTACGCTTCCGAAAACGGGCTTTCCGAGGAAGAAGCCGGCAGAAGGTTTCGGTACGAATGCTTTGAAAGCGAGGCACTTGCCTGGGAAAAGGAATGCTCCTATCCCGAGGGCAGCGTAAGGATCGCGGTTGCCCATCACCTCGAGGACAATGCCGAAACGGTTCTTTTCAACCTGTTCAGGGGAACCGGAATAAAGGGGCTCGGAGGGATCGGCTCCGAAAGAGGCCGTATCATAAGACCCCTCATCGACATGTCCAGAAAGGATATCGAGGATTACCTTGCTGAAAAAGGAATAGCTTTCAGGACAGACCGCACCAATTCGGACAATTCCTATGCGAGAAACAGGATAAGGAATGTGATCATCCCGGAAGCCTGCAGGATCTGCAGTGCGGCTCCGGAACATATATCGGATGCGTCCAGAAAGCTTCGCGATATATCGGATTACCTCGGTGAAAGAGTCGCTGAGGCGAAGCAAAGTACCGTTTCATCGGATGCGCCCGGAACCTACAGGGTGGACAGGAAGGCGTTCGATACGCTTCCGGATATCATCGCATCGCTCCTAATACTGGAGCTTCTCACCGATCTTACTCCGCACAAAAAGGATATAGGGGAAGTTCACGCGGATGCCGTGATCTCGCTTCTTAAGGGCGGTGTGGGCAAACATGCGGACCTTCCGTACGGCATCAAAGCGGACGTATCGGGGGACGTACTCCTTCTCAGGACTCCGGATGCCGCAGAAAAGCGTACAGGCGCCGGAGACGTATTCGTGAGCGCGGTGTATTTCAGGGCGGAAGACTTAAGCGCAGACGAAAGAAAAGCCATGACGGACCCTACGTTTGCAGGTGACGGCTACACTAAATATTTCGATTGTGATAAAATATCCTCTATCGCATCCCTTGAGGGTGTTTCGGATCCCCCATATTTCGAGATCAGAAAAAGACGTGAAGGCGATCATATGATGATCTCCGCAGGCGGCAGGGCGGCGACCAAGAAGATCGGAGACTACCTTACCGATCTTAAGCTTGCCCCGGATGAGAAGGAGAATATCCTTGTATGTGCCGTCGGAAGCGAGGTTTTGTGGGTGATTGGACGCAGAATGGCTGATTCCGCCAAGCTTGACGATACAACTGTTAATATTATGAGGCTTGAGGTAAAGGAGTAATATGGATAAACATCATATCGAAGTAATGTTTACCGAAGAGGAAGTTGACCGCAGGATCCAGGAGATCGGAGATCAGATCACAAAGGATTACGCCGGTAAGCAGATACATATGGTATGCGTGCTCAAGGGCGGCGCTTTCTTCATGTGCGAGCTGGCAAAACGCATCAAGCTTGACGTATCGCTTGATTTCATGAGTGCTTCCAGCTACGGCTCCGGAACCGAGTCCAGCGGACTGGTCAGGATAGTCAAGGACCTCGATGAGCCCCTTAAGGATAAGGAGGTCATTGTTGTCGAGGATATCGTGGACAGCGGAAGAACCCTCAGCTATCTTCTTAAGATGCTTTCGGAAAGAGGTCCCAGGAGCCTTAAGCTCTGCACTCTTCTCGACAAGCCCTCAAGACGCGTTACCGATGTTGATGTAGCATACACCGGATTTAAGATCCCCGATGAATTTGTGGTCGGTTACGGTCTCGATTATGACCAGATGTACAGAAACCTGCCCTATATCGGAGTAGTGAAGTTCGATTGATCCTTTTGGAGGAAATAAGTTTTGGAAAAGAGCGCTAAAAATCCATTCAGACCCTATTTATGGCTGCTTTTCATAATGCTGGTCATATTCTGGGTATTTCAGACACTTAAGACCAATGCCGTCAATTACACATACGGTCAGCTGGTAAATGACTTAAGCGAAGGCAAGGTGGTCGAGGCGGTCATCACGCCGAACGCCACGGGAAATGCCGGCTATGTCTACGTTTCCGGCAAGGGCGGTGTAAGCCACAGGTTATATGTGACCGATGTCTCTGAGGCGGAATCGGTTCTCCGCGAGGCAGGACTCGATCCTACCATCAAGGATAAGTCGGTCATGAACTGGGTGGTCAATATCCTGATCCCTATCATCCTTCTCGCCTTTGTCATGGTATTCCTTATCTCTGCCATGCTCGGGCCTGTCGGAAATCAGAACTCCGGAAACCGGATGCTCAATTTCGGCAAGATACGCGTAAACATCATCAACGGAGACGGCAAGACCACATTTGCGGATGTTGCCGGACTCAAGGAAGAAAAAGAAGAACTTTCCGAGATAGTAGATTTCCTCAAAGATCCCGGAAAATATGCGGCACTCGGCGCGAGAATCCCCAAGGGAATCCTTCTTGAGGGTGCTCCCGGAACCGGTAAGACGCTTCTTGCCAAGGCGATCGCCGGAGAAGCAAGGGTTCCTTTCCTTTCCATATCGGGTTCCGATTTCGTCGAGATGTTCGTCGGTGTCGGTGCATCGAGAGTAAGGGATCTTTTCGAAGAAGCCAATAAGCACAAGCCCTGTATCGTATTCATAGATGAGATCGATGCCGTTGCAAGAAGAAGGGGAACCGGACTCGGCGGCGGACACGATGAAAGAGAGCAGACCTTAAACCAGCTCCTTGTCGAGATGGACGGCTTTACCGAGAATTCAGGCATCATAGTAATGGCGGCGACAAACAGGGTTGATATCCTCGATCCCGCGATCTTAAGACCCGGAAGATTTGACAGAAAAGTCACCGTTCAGAGACCCGATGTGGCCGGACGTGAGGAGATACTCAAGGTTCACGCAAGAAACAAGAAGCTTGCCGAGGATGTCGATCTTGAAAAGATCGCACGCACAACCGCGGGATTTACCGGAGCGGATCTCGAGAACCTTATGAACGAAGCTGCGATCGGTGCGGCCAGGAAGAACAATCCCTTCATTTCAATGTCCCAGATAAACGATGCCTTCATCAGGATCGGTATCGGATCTGAGAAAAAGAGCAGGATCATTTCCGACAAGGAAAAGAAGATCACCGCTTACCACGAAACCGGACATGCGATCCTTTTCCATGTTCTTCCCGATGTAGGCCCTGTCTATACCGTATCCATCATCCCCACAGGAGTCGGAGCAGCGGGATATACGATGCCCCTTCCCGAAAGGGATGAGATGTTCCTTACCAAGAGCAAGATGCTCCAGGATATAATGGTCTCCCTTGGAGGAAGGATCGCGGAGGAGATCATCTTCGGAGAGATCACCACAGGCGCATCGGCGGACATAAAGAGCGCTACCAAGGAAGCCCGCAGGATGGTCACCCGCTACGGAATGAGCGACAATATCGGTGTTGTCTGCTATGACGATGACGATGATGAAGTGTTCATCGGAAGGGATCTTGCACATGCCAAGTCCCACAGCGAAGAGGTCGCAAGCGAGATAGACCGCGAGGTAAGGTCGATCATCGATGACTGCTATGCCAAGGCCAAGGATATAATCCTTCAGAACGAAGGCGTGCTTCACAAGTGCGCAGAGCTTCTACTCGAGAAGGAAAAGATCGGCAGGGAAGAGTTTGAAGCCCTGTTTACCGCAACTTGATTGTAAGAGTTGCACAAAAAGAAAACAAAGTCTCTGTTAGATTTGTGAATCTTTGGCATTTTGCTATATGGGGGCTGATGATAATATATCAGTGTACCCCCAATACATTTTGTTTTGGAAATACCCCAAGAGATAGATTCTCTGGAGAAAGGACAGCTTCCCCGGCTGTCCTTTTTCTTTTTCCTTTCTCTTGTGCATGAATTTAAAATGGGCTACAATATATTGTGGTTTTGAACTTTCGGAGGTTTTTCATGTCCGTAGATCTAGAACATCGGAAGAAAGTACTTGGTAATCTGAACTATATACTTAACATGAGGCCCGTCTTTAACAGCAGAGCCCTGTATTCCGATACCACTTCTAATTATCTCGATCCCGAGGAACCAAAGGCCGGCGAGCAGGTCCGTATCAGGTTCCGTACAGCCAAGAACAATGTAGATACCGTATGTCTTGTCAGCGGCGGAAGACGTTACGTCATGCACAAGGTGCTGACCGAGAGGCATTTTGATTATTACGAGACGGAGACCGTTCTCTCCGGCGGCAGATTCGCATACCGGTTTGAGATAGTATCGGGACCGGTAAAGGTCTTTTTCGATTCGAGGGGCCCCGTATCTGATCCCAATGAGTACTATGATTTTGTCGTATTTCCCGGGTTCTCGACTCCCGCATGGAGCAAGGGAGCCGTTATGTACCAGATCTATGTGGACCGCTTCTGTAACGGCGATCCTGCCAACGATGTCGTTGACGGCGAGTATGCATACATCGGGCAGCCCGTTCACAAGGTCGAAAACTGGGACGAGCTTCCTTCGCAGATGGATGTAAGGAATTTCTACGGCGGAGACCTCCAGGGCGTTCTCGACAAGATGGACTATATCAAGAGCCTGGGCGTAGAGGTCATATATTTTAATCCGCTCTTTGTCTCGCCCTCCAACCATAAATACGATATCCAGGATTACGACCATATCGATCCCCATTTCGGCAAGATCGTCGATGACGGCGGCGATGTGCTCCCTCCGGGGCAAAAGGAAAACCGTCTTGCGACGAAGTACATCAGAAGGACCGCGGGAAGGGCTAACCTTACCGCATCCGATGAGCTCTTCATAAAGGTTGTGAACGAAGCACACAGAAGAGGAATGAGAGTCATCCTGGACGGTGTCTTCAATCACTGCGGTTCGTTCAACAAGTGGATGGACAGGGAGCGCATATACGAGAACGAAGAGGGCTATGAGAAGGGCGCGTTTGTAAGTCCCGAGAGTCCCTACAGGAGTTATTTTTCCTTTAACAACGAAAACGGATGGCCCTACAACGGTTCGTATGACGGCTGGTGGGGACACGATACCCTTCCCAAGCTCAATTACGAGGGTTCGGACAAGCTCCTCGATTACGTGCTCAGGATCGGACAGAAGTGGGTTTCCCCGCCGTTTAATGCGGACGGCTGGAGACTCGATGTTGCCGCGGATCTCGGACACTCGCCCGAGTATAACCACTTTTTCTGGAAGAAGTTCCGCAAAGCGGTCAGGGAAGCCAATCCCGATGCCCTGATCCTCGCCGAGCATTACGGGGACAAGAAGGCATGGCTCCAGGGTGATGAGTGGGATTCCGTAATGAACTATGACGCGTTCATGGAGCCCGTGACCTGGTTCCTTACCGGAATGGAGAAGCACTCCGACGATTTCAGGGAGGATCTTCTCGGAAATGCGGATGCTTTCTGGGGCGCGATGAAGCATCACGGTGCCGCGTTCTCAACTCCCAGCCTTCAGTCTGCGATGAATGAGCTCTCAAACCACGACCATTCGAGATTCCTGACCCGTACCAACCACATGGTCGGACGTACCGGAACCCTCGGCCCCGCTGCCGCGGAAAGGAATATAAACAAGGCCGTTTTCAGGGAAGCCGTCGTGATACAGATGACCTGGCTCGGAGCTCCCACGATCTATTACGGGGACGAAGCCGGGGTATGCGGTTTTACCGATCCCGACAACAGGCGCACCTATCCCTGGGGACACGAGGATAAGGAGATGATCTCCTTTCACAGGGATCTGATCTCTCTCAGAAACAGACATCCCGTGTTCAGGACCGGTTCCATCAAGATGGTGGACAGCGATTACAATTTCCTGGCTTACGGAAGGTTTGACAGGAGCGAGCAGATCCTCATTCTCATCAACAATAACGATCACGAGATACTGAAGAACATCACCGTCTGGGAGATCGGAACCACGAGATCCGGACTTATGAGAACCGTGTTCTCGACCACCAGGGAGGGCTATTCGATGACGGGTCCCGTATACCAGTTAACGGGCGGAATGCTGGACATCGCGATACCCCCCGAATCAGCCATGATTCTTGCTTTTTACAAGCCCTTATGATACAATCCCTTCTTGCAGATTGAAGATGCGGGTATGGCGAAATAGGTAGACGCAAGGGACTTAAAATCCCTCGGTGGCGACACCATGCCGGTTCGAGTCCGGCTACCCGCACTGCTCTGTAATCTGTTCTGAGGATAAAAATATGCAGTTTGGAAAACTTGCTAAAAAATATATGATAATCGCCTCAGCGGCGATCCTTACCCTGACCGCCTGCGGCGGTGACCCGGACCAGTACAAACCTGCCGATTATCAGGACCAGCCGATACCCGGAGTTTCATCAAATGATACACCGGATCCCGGCCCAACGGTCCTTCCGGGGCTTATGGCCATAGGTGAGAGGTATATACGTGATGACGGCAAGATGGAGAGCTATCTTACCGGCGAATGGATCGATGCGGATATAGCACAGCGCAGACCCATGGCTGT
>JAGCRJ010000093.1 GCA_017964745.1 Lachnospiraceae bacterium | reverse complement strand
GGTCACTATGACTCTCTGCGGATATCCTTCCACCGACTATGCTGCAAGAACCATCGTAACCCACCTTTTCGACTACGGTTTCAGCAGAGTCGAAATGGGTTATGCTTGTTCGATAGCAACTATTCTGTTCCTCATTATGATCCTCTGCAACAAGGCAATACAGTCAATGCTCAGCAGGGTAGGTACCTGATATGTCCGATATGAATAATAACAACACAACAGAAAACCAGAACATTGTTGCGGAGGCTCAGGAAACCGTCGATACCGAAGTGGTAGAGACCGTTCAGGCCGAAGCGTTCAACCTCGAGGATGAAGCACTTTCCAAGCTCGAGGCGGTCGAAGATGTCGAAGAGACTGCAAAGGCCGAAAAGAAGGCTCCCGCTGCAGAGAAGTCATCCGTAAAGAAGATTAAGAAATCCAAGAAGAAGGAAGAAGAGGAGGAGGTTTACCACAAGCCCCTCATCAAGCGCCGTAAACCCAACAGAAGTATTGCGGGAGATATTTTCCTGTATTTCTTCCTTGTCATAGTTGCGATCATCATGTTCTTCCCGATCATCTATGCGGTTGAGTCGGCACTCAAGCCTCTCGACGAGCTGTTCAAATTCCCTCCCAGGATATTTGCGCAGAACCCGACGCTTGATAACTTCTCCGACCTGTTCGTAACTCTCGGAAAGTCATGGGTTTCCTTCTCCAGATACATGTTCAACACCGTATTCATTACGGGAGTAGGAACCGCAGGACATCTGATCGTTGCATCAATGGCAGCTTTCGTACTTGCAAAGTATGATTTCCCCGGCGGAAAGACATTCTTCAAGCTCGTAACCGTGGCAATGATGTTCACCGGATATGTTACCGTATTCCCAACTACATCATCATGAGTAAGCTTCACATGATCGATACTTATTGGGCAATAATCATTCCCGCGTTCGCATTCCCGATGGGCCTCTTCCTTATGAAGCAGTTCATGGAAGGACTTCCCACTTCACTGATCGAAGCGGCGAAGATCGACGGTGCGACCGAGTGGACTGTTTTCAGTAAGATAGTAATGCCGAACGTCAAGCCCGCATGGCTGACACTCATTATTTTCTCGGTACAGGCACTTTGGAACAACAAAGCTTCAACGGTCATCTATTCCGAGGAAATGAAAACCCTTCCCTTCGCAATGCAGCAGATCCAGGCAGGCGGTATCGCGAGAACGGGTGAAGCGGCAGCCGTACTTGTCGTTCTGATGATAGTACCTATAGCAATATTCATATTCTCCGAGAGCCAGATACTTGAAACCATGGCATCCTCCGGACTTAAGGATTAAAAATGATGAAGAAGCCCTTACATTTTCAGATCAAAAGAATAGGTGCGGTCCTTGCAGCAGCTGCCATCGGAATACTCAGTGTTCCCATGCATTCGGATGCTGTTGAGCACAGAAGCTATACTTACATTTACGATTACTGGGGTGATGTACAGGATACTCCCGATGTATATGAGGTATTCAAGGTTTTCACATCTTCCGAGCTCGGACTTCCCGAGAGATTGAACAATCCCTCCGGAATATATCAGCATGACGGATATGTATATATCTGTGATACCGGCAACAACAAGATCGTTGTTCTTGCAACGGATCCCGATCTGGGTCTCGTATATGATCATGAGTTCTCATCGATCAAGCTTGCTCCCGGACCTTCCAATCTGAGCGGACCTACCGATATCGCTATATCCGAGGACGGAAATATCTTCATAGCCGATAAGGGCAACAACCGAATCTTAAAGGTTGATCCCAATCTCAATTATCTGATGCAGTTCGACCTTCCCGTCGATTCTGCTCTTTCGGCAGATACGATCTTCCTTCCCAATAAGCTGGTCGTTGACACCGCGGAGAGAGTATACTGCATATCCGACGGTATCAACAAGGGACTTCTCAAGTATGAGGCAGACGGAACATTCGCAGGCTTCATCGGTGCCACAAAGGCTCCTTACGATCTTTGGGATTATATCTGGAAGAAGTTCGCCACACAGGAACAGATCGACCGTATGCCGGTTGACGTTCCTACCGAGTACAGCAACATCTATATGGATTATGAGGGCTTCATTTATGCTAGCGTTCCCGTATCGGATGCTCAGGCTCTCGACGATCTTAAGGTTGATTCGGTCAGAAGACTTAACCTTCTCGGAAACAATATTCTTGTAAACAACGGTAACTGGCTCAACTGCGGAGATATCTACTGGGGTTCCGCAGGCGGATACTCGGGACCTTCATCCTTCTCCGACGTAACCGCATTTGAGAATGATATCTATGTATGTCTCGACAGAAACCGCGGAAGACTTTTCGGATATGACGATCAGGGACGTATGGTCTTCGGATTCGGCGGAAACGGTAATATGGACGGATATTTCAGACGTCCCATCGGTATCGAGCATATCGGATACGATCTTCTCGTACTTGACCAGGCCGACTGTTCCATAACTTATTTCGTTCTCAGCGAATTCGGACAGAATATCTACAACGCGATCGATGAGTTTGACCGCGGCGAATATGAAGCTTCCGGAGAATCCTGGCAGAGAGTACTTGATGCCGACGGCAACTACGATCTTGCTTACATCGGAATCGGACGTTCTCTTCTCCGTCAGGAAAGATACAAGGAGGCAATGGATTATTTCGAACTCAAGTATGATGATGAGAACTATTCCAAGGCATTCAAGGAATACCGTAAGGAATGGGTTCAGAGCCATCTCTTTATAACGGTAGCAATCATCCTTCTCGTCTTCCTCATTCCTCTCGGAATCGAGAAGTACAGAAACATGAAGATCGAGATAGCTACATCCGACGTGTTCAGATTCCCGGATCCCGAGGATAATATGACCAGGGCCGAGATCAGAGAGTATCACAAGAAGCAGCGTCAGGAATTCAAGGAAAGAGAGAAAGCTAAGAAAGAAGCCCGCAAGCTCGCTAAGATGGGCAGCAACAGATAAAGCTTTGACCAGAGAGAACATATTATGGCAAATACAGAAGTGAAAAAGAATAGTGTAGTGGGCGGAATCCTCGGCTGGTTCAAGAAGACCTTCGATGCAAAATATTGGGATTCACTTAAGTTCTCCCTTTATTGCATTACGCATCCCCTCGACGGATTCTGGGATCTTACCCATGAAAAAAGAGGAACTTACGCAGCTGCGAACACGATCCTTTTCGTTACCATCCTAGTAAGACTTCTTAATCTGAAATATACCAGTTTTGTCATCCAGACGGTTTACTGGGAGGATCTGAATGTCTGGTTATATATCGCCAGTATCCTGTTCCCCCTTGCACTGTTTGTGATAGGAAACTGGGCGACCACGACACTGTACGACGGAAAAGGAAAACTCGGTCAGG
>JAGCRJ010000092.1 GCA_017964745.1 Lachnospiraceae bacterium | reverse complement strand
TGAAGCCTGTGAGATACTTTCCGGCTTTAAGAATGTCATCCCCGTTCTTTTTTGCATATGCGGTTTTTCGCATTTTATCTACTGCCTTTTCAGGGGCAGGGAAGATTCGGGGCTTATACTCCTTATCATATTCATGATCATGCTTGTGCTCGGAGGATGCATTGTTCCTTCCGTCTTTCTGCCGGATACGGCGGTAAGCATCGGAAGATTCATGCCTGCGGCACTTTGTAGGGATGATATTTTTAACGGCGGAATAGTAAGGGAGCTTATAACGGGTGCCGTTTTGTTTGCGGCGGGGGAGGTGCTGTCATGGTTAAATACCTGATAAGGCTTTTCCTTATGCTCAAGGCAAGGCTTAAAAGTCCGTTCACATATGTGTGGATCCTTCTTATGTGGCTGCTGCTTACGCTTGTGAACGAGTCGCTGATCCCATCGGAACAGCCTTCCGAGGTTCTCATTCTGAATGAAGCCGGCGAATACGGAAGTCGTATCATGAACATACTCGAAAACCGCGAAGATTCCGTTTCCGCATATGTTTATACCGAAACGGACGATGAAGGGTACCTGCGTGACATGGTCAGAAAAGGGCGCGTCGAATGCGGCTTTATCTTCCCCGGGGATATGGAAGAAAGAGTCATCGACGGAGATACCCGCGATATGGTGACCATGGTCACTTCGAACTTCTCGCTTAAGAGCGCCGCAGTCAGGGAAACGGTCTTTGCGGCGATGTTCAGGATCATCTATGCGGATATGGTAGAAAATGCTGAAGAGGATATCTTCGAAGATCCTTCGGCGGTAAAGGATTATATCAGGGATAAATACGAATACCTTGTCGCAAGCGATGAGGTGTTCGGGCTCGTATATGAGACCGTCGATATTCCTGAAGGCGAAAGCAATGAAATGTTTGCCGACAGATCGGATCCCATAAGGGGAACCGCGGCTGTTCTTCTTTTTATCCTGAGCCTGTATTCGGCAGGGTCCTTCTTCGGTGAGAGCGGAAGATTCTACAGGGCACTGAAAAGGAATGAAAGAGCGCTGAGCATGTTCCTGTATGAACTTTCATCCGTGGCGGTTCCGGCGGTTTCCGCATTTATACTTATAAGATATTTCGATGCAGGCAGCGTTTCTTTTTTCAGGGATCTGTATTGCTTTGTTCTGCTCCTTCTTTTCTGCTGCATATGGAGCGTAGTCTTTATCAGGCTTTTCAGGAGGATCGAAACTTATCTGCCTGCCGTATCGGTACTGCTCTTTGTGAGCTTTGTACTTTGCCCCGTGTATTTCGACCCTGCAAAGTATCTGACTGTTCTCGGGATCGTGTCGAGAATACTTCCGCCGTCGTTTTATCTGTACCTGCTCTGACGGTTTGCACGTATAACCGACGGTTATTTGACATTTTCACAATAAAATAAGAAAATAACTGTGTTTTAACAGCACCAAAAGAAGGGAGACAAATCAATGAAATGTAAACAGTGCGGAGTAGAGCTGGAAGAAGGCGCTGTCTTTTGCCAGTCCTGCGGTGCAAAGGTAGAGGCACCCGCCGAGGAAGCACCTAAGGCAGAGGAAAAGCCCGCCGAGGAAGCACCTAAGGCAGAGGAAAAGCCTGCAGAGGAAGCACCTAAGGCAGAGGAAAAGCCTGCAGAGGAAGCACCTAAGGCAGAGGAAAAACCCGCCGAGGAAGCTCCTAAGGCAGAAGAAAAGCCTGCAGATGAAGCACCCAAAGCAGAGGAAGCACCTCAGGCACAGCCCCAGGCAGCACAGCCTCAGGCAGATGCGGCCGGAAAGAAGTCCAAGGTTCTTCCCATAATCCTTATTGCGGCAGCCGCAGTAGTAGTCCTGATCCTTGCGATAGTAGGTATCAAGGCTTTATTTTCCGGCAAGAAGGGCGACACCTCAACGGTTGTTGCATACGTAAGCCGCGACACTCTCTGCGTCATCATGGATGCTACCGCCAAGGATCCCAAGATCCTCGAGGTATGCGATATAGATATCGATGACGATCTGTATGATCTTTATTACGGAGCAAATTACGTTCCCGACTCTCTTGTCAGATGGTCCGATGACGAGAAGACTCTTTATTTCTTCAATGATGTCGACAGTGACGGAAGCGCTACTTTATGTAAGGTGACCGTTTCAAAGCTCGGCAAGGATAAGAGCAAGAATGAGAGCAAGATCGTCGAGATCGATGACAAGGTTAAGCTTGACAGTCTCAGATTCCTTGAGGACGGACGCATTGCTTATCTTACTACCAAGGATAAGCTCATGGTCTACAACGGCAAGGAGTCGGTCGAAGTAGAGAAGGACGTATATTCGATTCGTACAGTAAACGGCGGAAAGGGATTTCTCCTTCTTGCTGATGCGACCGATGAAGGAAACTATACTCTGCTCTATGCCGATTCCAAGTTCGAGACCACAGAGATCGACGACGATGTAAGCTACATCAAGTTTGTTACCGACGACAAGGTTTATTACGCCAAGGTTGACAGCGAGACCTGGGAGTATTCTCTTTATGTATCCGGATTTGACGGAAAGAGTGAGGAAGAGATCTGCGATGATTTCGACTACATGGGCACCATGACCGACGGCGGATTCTACTACACAGAGCGCATTGACAGCGAAGAGAATCTTTATGATTACATCATCGATCCTTATGAAAAGGATGACAATGATGCGGTTGAGCCCGTATCTCCCGATACTTCCGCAGGATTTGTCCTTTCATCCGAGAATGAAGCATTCGACGAGTACAAGCAGGGAAGGATCAAGAAGAATTATGATGATGCTCTCGATTACATGGAGAGCAACTGCAGCATTTATACCTATGGCGGCGTTGATTACTACTATATCTGGAACAGCGACAACTGGAACGACTACTACTATGATATAAATGCCGACAAGTATTACCGTTATGACAGTGATACTTACTATGCCGCAAGAGACACGTATTACGAGGAGCTTGACGAATGGTATGCGATACAGAGCAGGATCTCGCTCAGGGAATCTCTTAAGGAATACACCTTCGATCCCGGATATGTTTCACTGAATTATTATCACGACGGAAAGAGTGAGGAGCTTGTATCCGAATGTGCACAGGTCGAGCTCGTATATCTTGTCGACAAGGCTCCCATGGCTGTATATTCACTTCCTTCAGAGGATTCCGTAGAGAAGATCCACATCGATGATATAGGCTATGCCTACGAAGCATACGATCAGATATTCGGATACGAAGCAAACAATCAGTCGGGAGAACTCCTTGTTGCCGTAGGCAGCGATACCGATATTTCACTTGATGTTGAAGGCCAGATCAACGATACCATTATTTCCGAGGATGACGGCCTCTTTGCAATCGTCGTTTACGTCAGGGACAAGAACGACGAATCCGAGAAGCAGATCATGCTCTATGATATGAAGGGAACGAGCTTTACCCTTAACGAGAAATTCGATGACGAGGCTGAGGCACTCTGTGCATTCAAGAACGGCGTTGTCTACTTCATGAAGGGTACTAACAGCGAAGGATCCGAAGCCGACCTTTATGTCTATGACGGCAAGGATAATACCAAGGTCATCAAGAACGTATCCCTTTACTACGACGGAATCGTCTATGACAACGGAAGCATTCTCTGCTTCGACGATTCGGATGCGGTGATCTATGACAAGAACGGTGAACAGATAGTCAAGCTCGGCTATATCGCATCCATCTATTCCGACATCAACCGCATCTCCGACAAGAAGATCGTCTTCTACTCGGACGGAAAGCTCCGCTATTATAACGGAAAAGAGACCATAAAGATCGTCAGCAGTGTTGACAACGTATGGTTCAATTCCTCTGTCGGAGGCACATATCTCAATATCTACTAATATTAAAGTTTTATAAACATACGGGGCGGTGGGCTTTCCACCGCCCTTTTATGTTGAAAGTTTTACCGCAGCGGATTATAGTTAAAGGGATATTTTTTCTTTTTACGGATCCGTTCGGAGGAATTTATGGATAAGGGATATTACGAATTTCTGGTACCGGGAAAACCCAACAGGGCTGCAAAGGCCGGTAAAATACTTCTCATCATACTCTGCATTCTCTGCATCGCGGCAGTGCTGCTCCTCGGCTTTTCGATCGGCCTGATCCTTGCGGTCATCGCGGGTGTTGGAGCCTATTTCTGCTCGCTTTATACCGACGTTGAATATGAATACCTCTACATCGAAAGGGAGATCTCCGTGGACAAGGTCTTCAACAAGGAAAGAAGAAAGCATGCCGAGACCCTGAGCGTCGACAAGATCCAGGTGTTTGCCCCCGAGAAGAGCTCCAAGCTCGATAACTTCGGAAACGGTCAGAACATGAAGCTTACCGATTACAGCTGCCCCGCTTCCGATAACGGCCTTAAGAAGTACGTAATGTATTACGAGGGCGGAAGGAAGATTCTCTTTTCACTTGATGAGGAGATGGTAAAGGCCTTCAAGAACAAACTGCCCAGGGTTTTCAGCGAGTATTGAGCGGTCTGAAAGATATGTGCAAATGCGGGTCAAAAAAGTCATTTCTTTTGTCGAAATCGTTCCTTGACTTTTGTATTCCCGAATGATAACATTTTTAAAATTTTTCATTTTTCTATACATCAATCACGAGCAGATTCGCTGCGGAAAGGAAGATCATGGCACAGATAGTTGAAGACGGCATTACATTTGACGACGTTCTCCTGGTCCCTTCATACTCTCAGGTCATTCCCAATCAGGTTGACCTTCACACCAATCTCACCAAGAAGATCAGACTCAACATTCCTCTTATGAGTGCAGGCATGGATACCGTTACCGAGCACCGTATGGCCATCGCAATGGCACGTCAGGGAGGTATCGGAATCATCCACAAGAACATGTCGATCGAGGCACAGGCCGAAGAGGTTGACAAGGTTAAGCGTTCTGAAAACGGAGTTATAAGCGATCCTTTCTTTCTCAGCCCCGAGCACACACTTGCCGATGCAGACGAACTGATGGGCAAGTTCCGTATCTCAGGCGTTCCCGTTACCGAGGGACGCAAGCTCGTAGGTATCATCACAAACCGTGATCTTAAATTCGAAACAGACTACACCAAGAAGATAAAAGAGTGCATGACAAGCGAGAACCTTGTTACCGCAAGAGAGGGAGTTACTCTCGAGGAAGCAAAGGAGATCCTTGGAAAAGCAAGAAAAGAAAAGCTTCCCATCGTTGATGAGAACTACAATCTCAAGGGACTCATCACCATCAAGGATATCGAGAAGACCATCAAGTATCCCAATGCAGCCAAGGACGAGCAGGGCAGACTTCTCTGCGGAGCCGGCGTAGGAATCACCGCAAACGTTCTCGACAGGGTTGCGGCTCTCGTCGAAGCCAAGGTCGATGTCATCGTTCTCGATTCCGCACACGGACATTCACAGAACGTTATCAACTGCGTCAGGATGATCAAGGAAAAGTATCCCGATCTTCAGGTAATTGCAGGTAATGTGGCTACCGGAGAGGGCACCAAGGCTCTTATCGAAGCCGGAGCGGATGCTGTCAAGGTAGGTATCGGACCCGGTTCCATCTGCACCACCAGAGTTGTTGCGGGTATCGGCGTTCCCCAGGTCACCGCAGTCATGAACTGCTACGCTGTAGCAAAGGAATACGGAATTCCCATCATCGCTGACGGCGGAATCAAGTATTCGGGAGATGTTACCAAAGCCATCGCAGCCGGCGGAAGCGTCTGCATGATGGGTTCGATCTTCGCAGGATGCGAGGAGAGCCCCGGAGAGTTCGAACTCTACCAGGGAAGAAAGTACAAGGTTTACCGTGGCATGGGTTCCATCGCAGCCATGGAGAACGGAAGCAAGGACAGATATTTCCAGGAAAATGCCAAGAAGCTCGTTCCCGAAGGAGTCGAGGGAAGAGTTGCTTACAAGGGACTTGTTGAGGACACCGTATTCCAGCTCCTCGGAGGCCTCAGGGCAGGTATGGGATACTGCGGAGCACAGGATCTTCCCACTCTCACCGAGACCGGCAGATTCGTCAAGATCTCAGCCGCATCCCTCAAGGAGAGCCATCCCCATGATATCCATATCACCAAGGAAGCTCCCAACTATTCCGTTGATGCATAAAATGAGCTTTAAACGGCAGGATGAAGATCCTGCCGTTTTTTGTTTCTTAATGTATTCTTAATCAGCGGATTTCTTTTATTTACCGCGGAATTGTGGTATATTTTTTAGTATAAAAGGTCAGTTTTTGTGTGATGGGGGGAATTTTTTCACGCATTGATACTATCGGACCTTTATTTTTGCTTTTCAAATTTCTTCTTTCGAGGTGTTTATGTCCGCCGTCAGGATGATCGACAGGGAAAAACTTCAGATGATCCAGGACCTTGTATGCGCCTTTGCGGGAGTGAGTGCCATTGTTCTCGACAAGAACAGGATGGCCCTTTGCGAGATCAGTAATGACCGCGTAAGCTCAGGTGCGCTGTCCCAGCTCGTCGGAAGCGAGTATCTCGACCGCATGATGGACGATATCGGCGACGATACACCCGAAGATATCTGTATTCAGAACATAGAAGACAGCGAAGACGGAATGGTAAGAGTCGGAGCCGTCAGCATCAAGCCCGCCGGTAAGATGTATATCATATGCATCGTTGCAGCCCCCGGCAATGTTACCGCCGAGAAATTCGCCAATTTCCTCGATTTCATGAAGACCGGAGCAGAGAGCTATCTCACTCCTCCTTCTGCCAAGAATAAAGACAATGAGTCCCTTTACACGGGGGACGAAGCGGATGCCAATCTCATAACCCTTGAGACCACCAAGAATATTCTTGAACTCATGGATTCGGGTGAGGGCATCGAAGCCGTCTTCCAGAAGTGGCTCAATCTGGTCGCCGATTACCTTAAGGTTGACGGAGCCGAGATATTCAGGCTCGGTGACGGCAATATGGACGTTGTTGCCCAGTACAGCGCACCGGGATTCGTTTCCGATTTTACGCTCAAGAGCACTGTGCCCCTTGCTGATGCATTTAAGAATGAGGGACCCGTTATTCTTTCTTCCTCATCCCTTGATAAGCAGCCCGGGCTCTACGGAGTAAGGAAGTACGATATCCTTGCGCTCATGAGCTATCCCCTCCTTGTAAGGGAGAACGGGGAAGGAACCTTCATCGCAAGCTTTGTGATGAAGAAGCACAGACGCAACTGGACGATGGATGAGATAAGGTTCGCGGGCGATGCCGTAAGGATCATGCAGAGCATCATCCGTGCAAGGCTTATGTACGGCACCATCTCCAGATATTCCGCATCCGTGACCGAGATCCTCGACAATGTGGGATGCTGCGTATATCTGACCCAGGAGTCCACCGGAAAGGTTCTCTTTGCCAACAGGATGCATACCGACACCTTCGGTTCCGACTGGCAGGAGGGCGAACTCAGGGATATCATTTCAAAGGGCGATTTCGAGAATCCGGTGAACGGATCCTTCGAGATATATTATCCGGAAAAGCGCAGATGGTTCGACCTTATGTACAAGAGGGTCGAGTGGGTCGACGGATCGGCCGCCATGCTCTATTCGCTTTACGATGTGACCGACAGAAGGCTGTACCAGCGCAAGATCGAGCAGCAGGCGTTCACCGATTTCCTTACCGGTCTTTACAACCGTATGTGCTGCGAAAAGGATCTGTCCAAGCTTGTCGACGAAGCCAAGATGACAGGCAGGCGCGGAGCCGTTATATTCATAGATCTCGATGACTTCAAGCATATAAACGACGGCCTCGGCCATCAGTACGGGGATGTTCTCTTAAAGGAGATCTCCGCATCGCTCCAGAAGATCATGGGTGTCGAGAGATACTGTTACCGTATGGGCGGCGACGAATTTGTCGTCCTGGTTCCTCCTTCCGCGTTCGGAAGATACGAGGAGATAAAGCACAGCATCGAGACAACCTTCGCTTCACCGTGGATCCTTAAGGAGATAGAGTACTACTGCACCGCAAGTATCGGTACCGTCATCTTCCCCGATTACGGCGAGAGCGTGATGGATCTTCTGAAAAAAGCGGACATCGCGATGTATTCCTCCAAGAAGGCCGGCAAGAACCGCGTTACGGAATATACCGACGGTCAGGAGACCGTATCCGGAAGACGTCTCGATATGGAAAAGAACATGAGGGATGCTTCCACCACGGGCTACAGGGAGTTTGAGGTTTATTATCAGCCCATAATCGATGTGGAGGGTTCCGAGCCCAGATGCGTCGGTGCGGAGGCACTTGTCAGATGGAACAGCCTCAAGATGGGATTCATCTCGCCTTCGGACTTCATACCGCTGGCAGAGTACCTCGGACTCATCAATCCCATCGGAGGACATGTCCTCGAAAAAGCATGCGAGAACTGCAGGGCATGGAACGATGAGTTCGGCAGGGATTACAAGGTCAACGTAAACCTGAGCGTTGTACAGCTCCTTCAGAACGACATAGTCGAATCTGTCGAAGAGACCATCAGAAAAACCGGCATCGATCCTTCACATCTGTGCCTGGAGGTTACCGAATCGCTTGCGATCAATGACATGCCGAGGATGATCGAGATCCTTACCAGGATCAAGGCGCTCGGATGCACGATAGCACTGGATGATTTCGGCACCGGATATTCATCGCTTAACCACATAAGGGAGATCCCTTTTGATATAATCAAGGTTGACCAGAGCTTCGTACGCGATCTGGATACGGACGCTTATGCACAGTCCTTTGTAAGGATGGTTGCCGAGCTCGCCGAGACCATAGGTGTCAGGATCTGTGTGGAAGGAATCGAGAATAAGGCCCAGCTTGATAAGCTTAACGGCATGAAGATCAAGTATATCCAGGGCTATTATTACGATAAGCCCCTTAAGAGGGACGAATTTGAAGAGAAATATGTGATCGGTGATCGGAGTAAATAAAGAGGAGGATTATTATGTCACTTGAATCGAGCTTGAGAACCAATTCCTATCCGGGAAGAGGAATAATCGTAGGAGAAAGTGCTAACGGAAAGTATGCCGTATGTGCTTACTTCATTATGGGAAGGAGCGTCAACAGCAGAAACCGTATCTTTGTC
>JAGCRJ010000008.1 GCA_017964745.1 Lachnospiraceae bacterium | reverse complement strand
TAAATCTTTCCGTGCCGGGCACTATCCCGGAACCGGGGACAGTCTTTTCTTCGTACAAAAAGGTATTTGTTCCTTCTGCTGCATCATACATATAAACCCGGTGATTCCGTATTCCGAATTCCGAATATTCATATGTGGTGTAATAGAACTTATCACCGGCATTCGAAAGGAGATTCGCTCCGGTGAGCTGTGTACTGTAGATAGACTCGCCTATCTGTGTTTCTTTACCGGTTCTTACATCTGTGACATGTATGCTGTATAAATGATTGGTATAGTCACTGTTAAGATAAAACAGATTCCCGGCATCATAATAAAATGTATAAAGTTTCTTGCCGGTATCAATACGTTTCAGCACTTTGCCACTCTCATCGACAGCCGCAAGAAAGTCCTCTCCGCCTGCGAAAACATAACCGCATTCATCAAGAGTTCTTCTGTAGCAATAAGTCAGCGTTCCACTGTGCCGGTCCTGTCCCTCTATCGACATACCTACAGAAACCGCCTTCTCAAAGACTGCATCAAGATCATGAGTCTCCTCACAGGTAAAAGATTCCGTTTTTTCATCGTATGTAAATGCTAACTCGCTGTATCCGGATATATCATAATTCTCATCGTATCCGAGAATATAATCAATATAAAGTGAACCGTTGTACAGATCAACGCTTTTCACCCGCTGCTCCGTACTCCCCTCCCAGAGCGGATAAAGTTTATAATTTCCGTCGTCGATCCCGCCGATCGCATAAACTATCGGATGATAATCATATTCTTCACTCCATATAAAATCTTCGAAGAAAAGAAAACCGTCACCGAAGCAGACCGCATCCGCCAAAAGTCCGTCGTCTTCGCAGATATAGTATTTATCTTCATCAATACCGGTCAGAGAATCCTGAATCTCCTTCTTGTCGATCTCATACAGTATCTCGCCCTCTCTGTCAACAATGATAAGCTTCTCCGAGCTGAAGTCGGGAAGGATAAAATATTCTTCATCCGAAGAGTTCTCTGCGGGTTCATCATCATCTCCGGGCACGTCCTCATCATCGTCGTCATTATCTTCTTCGATGACAACTTCATTATCATCGGCGGGTTCTTCGGTAACCGAGCCGCATCCGACGGTCATAAGACAGCACAGTCCGGTGATAAAAAGGTTGACTATTATTCTCTTCATGCGGTTTTCCTCTTACTGGAAGATCCAGTTGTAATAAGGGAGTATCCTGACATCGGTGTTGTACGCACTCCTTAAGAAGAGTGCAAAGAACGCTATGAATGCAGTGCAGATAAGAACCGTCCACACGGTCCTTGCCTTTTTGTTTTCGATCCTGCGTATCAGACCGGGAATAAAGAATATATTGGTGATATTGAGATAAAAACCGATCCTGGAGATCTCGGGCATGAACGAACAGAACACGTACAGAAGCAGTGCCCAGAGATTGCAGTAAAATCCGAATTTAAGCTTTGGGTCTTCCTTTACTTTTTCACGGTATATAAGTGCGAAGATAAATACCGCCGCAGCCTTAGCGATGTTGGTCAGGCTCGTCTGACCTGTATCGAACATCGATCCCTCGTAGAAGGGATAAAAGATAAAGATGATACTGCGGTAAAGTCCGGGGAAGAAAAGAAGCGTTGCGCAGAATGCACCTATGATGATATGCCCGATGCGGTTCCAGTTCACCGTCGCAAGAAGGTAAAGCGGGATGACTATCAGCACGGACTTATGGAAAAGCGCCGCAAAGGCAATGACCGCAATGAATCTGACGTAGTCCTTTCCGAGGACATACTTGATCGAATACATTGCTGCGGAAAGGGCAAGATAATATCTTACATTGTTCAGGCTTCCGAAATAGTAGCCCGCGGTCATGAATATAAAAAGAGAAAACGCAAACCACTCGCTCTGATCATAGATGGCCTTGACCATCAGGAAAACAGTCACGAGTGAAAAGAATGCAAATATGGGAAGATAATTATCGTAATCAAGAAACCACTGAAGGAACTTAACCACATACCTGAAACCGATCTCATAGCTGACATGCCTGTCCTGTGCAATGAGATTGAAATTGTCCCTGTATACCCAGTAGTCGTTTCCGACAGCGATCCTGCAAACGGAAACCGCGGACAGCAGAATAAATATCGCAAGGGCAATGACACGGTTTCTTGCGGTAAGTCTGGATGTGTATGGATTTTTCGTCAGCACATCATTCTCGCTTACGGTTCCTATTCCGAATGAAAGGAATACGACAACCGCTGTAAGAATGATATACAGAAACAGTCCGTAAGTTATCATTTCTTCCCGGCGTCATCCGCAAATCTTGATCTCTTGCCTGCGTAATATGCCCTGATCAGTCCGTCATCGGAATCGGCAAGCACAGCACACATGGGTTCCTTGCCACACTTGCTCAGAAGCGAAAGAGCAAGTTCATCCATTCTAACGTCTTCCTTTGAACTGAAGATATAAACGACAGGCTTGTCACATTTCTTGATCGTTTCAATAAGGCCCTCGCCCTCCGCATCATCAAGACCGAGTATTGAGCCTTCGGGCTTTGCTCCCGCTTTCTTAAGTTCATCGATGACTGCAGAGATCTTTTCTTTGGAAAGGGTCGAAGCAACCGCAAATCCTTCATCTCCCGCAAGGTCCTCAAGGCTCTCGGAAAGATTAGCGCTTGTAAGTGTTCCCGCAGCGGGAAGATGATATCTTTTTTCTATCGTTTCGGGAAGAATGATGCGGTCATCGGAAAGCACCCTGCACGAAACATAAAGCACGGATACGAACAGTCCGAGGAAAGCACCGAGAATGACCGCACGAAGCGCCCTTACATCGGGAGGAACAAGCTCCGCTGCGTCCGGCTCACCGATAACCCTTGTCGAAAGGATCTCGGGAAGACTGCATGCATACGCATCGATCCCGGCAAGCGCAGCTTTCATTATCCTTTCGCTCATGGCGGGATCGGTATTCTGAACGCGCAGGGTAAGAACCTTTACATCCGAATCCAGTGTGGCAAGGAATGACTCCTTCACAACGCCTGCATCAAGTCCGGGATCCGCAAGAAGGATCTCGCCTATCACCGCGGAATCCTTCGACATCTGTTCCCAGGTATATTTATTGTAATAGATCAGTTCATTGGAGCCCGCCTCGGGAATGTATCCGAGATATACGTCCGCTTCAGTCATATACAGCTTCTCTCCTCCGAGCCTGTATATAAGGTGCAGCGCACATACAGCCGCCGCAAAGGCAAGCGTGGTTATGATCACGATATGGATCTTTTTCATGAACCTGAGCGCAAACAGCCTGCCGTTAACCGGTTCGTCTCCGTATCTCATTTCCCAGAGTTTCATATTAATTCTCCGATTTTTTGAAAATATATTTATTCATGAACTTGCCCACGCATGTGATCGCGGGGCCGAGGAACAATGCCATAAGTATGGTTCCGATATAAAGCTTTCCTCCGAGAAGGAAACCGATCAGGACGGCGAGCAGATCGTAAACGATCCTTACTATAAAGAAGGGGATCTTCTTAAAAGCATCGCAGAGGATCTTTCCGAGTCCGTCGTAGGGTGAAAGACCCATGCGTGAATTCATATATACCGCCGCACTTATGAGAAATCCCGCAAGTCCGAGGATGAATGTCACGGGTCTTGAAACGGGTCCCATGAAAAAGCCTTCGGGAAAAATAATGCCTATGATCCACCTTGAAAAATCGACGGTATATCCGACAAGGATCATATTTGCAACGGAACCCGGGCCTATCTGTCTTAAGCCAGTGATGAGTATGACTATGATGAACATCACCAGGTTAAGTGCAAACTGCCAGTTACCGAGAGTCAGCCCGAGGGTATTAGCAACATTTACATTCATGTATGTGTAAGGGTCGGTTCCGAGATCCGTCTCGAGAAGAAAGGCAAGCGTGATGCCCATGCACAGGACACCGCAAACAACCATTATCACATTTTTAATGAATTCTTTTTTGTCCGACTTAAGAGTCTCATATCCGGCCCATGACCGAAGATCAAATTTTTTCATCCTGTGATCACTCCCGGAAGCTCGTACAATGAGGGAATCGTCCTGTATATGCAGGAAGCGACTTCCGGTTCCTCCTTTGTCTGGTCGGGAACAAATACCACCTTAAGTCCCGCCCTGTATGCCGACATGATGCCGTTCGGAGCATCCTCCACGGCCAGGCATTCATCCGGTGAAAAACCGAGAGTCTTATAAGCCTTCTCATATACATCCGGTGCAGGCTTTCCGAACTTGCAGTCTGCCGCGGAGCATATCTTGTCGAAATGTGTATCGAGTCCCAGGCTTCCGAGATACCTCATGGTCCTTTCCATATCGGTCGCGGTCGCAACAGCCCTCAGGATCCCGTGCTCCTTCAGCCAGTCAAGTGCCTCTATTGCACCGGGCTTTACCTGAATTCCTTCCTTTTTCACAATATCCTCGTAAAGAAGCTTCCTGTAAGCCCTGACCTCGTCATAATCGAAGGATTCGCCGAACCACTCCCTGAACCTGTCATATGCAAAGGGGCGTCCGAGGCTTCTGAGCTGCAGATACATCTCTTCGGTCATATTGAATCCAAAGTGCGCACAGGCCGCAGGCCAGCATCTTCTATAGTATTTTTCGGTGTCCAGGACGGTACCGTCCAGGTCGAATATCACGGCTCGTATCATAAGGTTTTGAATACTATATTCCACTATGTTAAAATCATACCGATTAATTGTAATATTTACCGAATTTATCGTCAACTTTTGAGCCGTCTCAGGCAGGCGGCACCGGAGTAAAAATGCTCAGATTCTATTTAACAATACTGGTATCCATACCCTGGA
Source organism: Lachnospiraceae bacterium (assembly GCA_017964745.1). GTDB lineage: Bacteria > Bacillota > Clostridia > Lachnospirales > Lachnospiraceae > AC2028. The sequence goes on along the minus strand of JAGCRJ010000008.1, from coordinate 6,549 downwards.
TCATATATTTCATGATAAAGTCCAGATACATCCTCAAGCACAAGAGTTCTTATCCCATTGAGGAAAGATATGCTTTCATCAAGAGAATGATGAAGCAGACGATGATCAACGGGCGCATCAGGACCAAGTTCACCGGAACCGAGTATCTTCCCAAGGAGGGCGGATACGTAATGTTTCCCAATCACCAGGGCAAGTTCGATACACTCGGCATCATGTATTCGCACGAAAGACCGTGCACGGTCGTAATGGATGAAGTCAGATCCAAGATGCCGCTCGCGGACGAGATGGTCGATATCCTCGACGGATGCAGGCTCAACAAATCCGATCTGCGTTCACAGGTAAAGAGCATCAAAGCCGTTTCCGACGAGGTTAAGAACGGAAGGATCTACATCATCTTCCCCGAAGGCGGATATTACCACAACAGAAATACCGTTCAGGAATTTCTTCCCGGTGCGTTCAAGGCCGCAATGATGGCAAAGAGCCCCATCGTCCCCGTAGCGATAGTCGATTCCTACAGGGCGTTCGGCATCAATATCCTTAAGAAGATAACCACTCAGGTCCACTACCTAAAGCCCCTGTACTACGAAGATTACAAGGACATGAAATCCAAGGAGATCTCCGATTACGTAAAGCTTCAGATCATGCTCAAGATCAACGAAGCGGTTACGGCAAAGGGCAAGAAAGCACCGAACATCATACCGGAACAATAAACAAAAGGCAGGACGCATGACCTGCCTTTTTTATTTCATCCGTATCTGCCGGTATGCATTTACGTTTTATTCTCACTCAGCGTCTGTTTGAACTTCTCCGTATCTGGTCTCAAGCAGTTTTCCGACATGCCTTGTTTCAAAGAACATCTCCTTGTTCCTGATGACCAGGTATGCGGCTACCGCAGTGACGACCAGTGTCTCCACGCATTTCGTCTCGGGCGTCATGGCGATCTTTTCCTGCATGAAATTCACAAACAGATGATAGATCATACACGCAAGGATCGAACGGTCACTTGCGAGATATACCCATGTGATGATGAATCCGAGAGGTATTCCGCTGATGAAGAAATTGACGACATACAGAGGATTTACCATCAGCCCCGCCTGATAGGTTCCCTTGATAAAAAGAAGCGGAAGATGCCAGAACGACCATAATGCTCCGAAAAGCAGGGACTCCCTGAACCAGTTCATATAAGCACCTATCGAATCCTCACAATATCCCTTCCAGCCCACTTCCTCAATGATCGACGCAAGTGTCACGGTAAGCAGTGCTCCCGCAACCCCAACACCGGTGAACGAAAAATCTTCGGTAAAGGAAAACTGGCTTAAAGGCTGTCCGAAAAGGAGCGAAAGCAATATGGACATGACGATTATCCCGGCAAACTGCACGATCGCTATAATGACATTCTTCCACTTAACCTTGTATAATCCGATAAGCTTTATCTTCAGATCCTTCCTGAGAAGATCGTTTCCCGATACGAGAACGAATACCGTTGATACGACTGCGGGCGCAAGAAGTCCGATCAGCATGAAAAGCGCTCCGACGTTTTCCGGCAGTATGGTCGCAGGAATCCAGAATATCCATGTGAACAGATACGCCAAAGCGAAAAAGAGTACCGGTCTGTATCTGTAAGGTTTATTTTCATTAGCTGAAGTCTTCATTATCATTCTCCTTGTAATTCCTTCTTTTCCAATTCCCTGATGCTGTGGGACAGCAGTATGGAGGCCGAGACGACCGCAAGGCAGATCCCCGAGATCAGCACAACTCCCGCAGCTCCTCTTCCGACTCCACGCCCGCTTACCTTACCGATAGCATCCGCTGCCGCACCCGATACGGCATACGCGGCCACATAACCGAGCTGTGAAAGAAAACCTATCAGACCCCATGCCCTTCCCTGAGCCTCAGCCGGAATATTTGTACGCATCAGATAATCCAGGCAGTTATTGGCAAACGGAAGTGCGGCGAAAAAAAGAAACCCGAAAATACATATGATAAAGATGTTTTCTACCAGGCCGAAACCGAGCATAAAAACACCGGACAGCGCAAGTGAAAGGCTGAGGATCCCGACATAATTTTTCTTTATGCCCTTAACTCCGAGGACAATCCCGCTCGCAAGCATTCCGCATGCACATACCGTTTCCGCTATGCCCAGCGTTCTTGCATCCGCAAAAGAAAGAATGAGGGGCTCTGCAAGTATCTGGAACGCACCCATGAAAAGAGTGATCGCGGATGATATGAGCACAAGCTTAAGGATGCCCTTCTTAGCGTTCAGGATATTCCATCCTTCCTTAAGACTCTGAAGAAACGCCTCCTTCGCACCCGCTTCCTTACCGGCGATACCTCTTCTAACGACGGCAGCGCTTATGACGGTCAGGATGAATGTGCAGATATCTATGACAAGTAACAGGCTTACGTCGCTTACTGTCAGAAGGAATCCTGCAATAACGGGGGAAAAAAGATATCTCGCACTTCCCGCAAGCGATACCAGACCGCTCGCCTTGGAATACTTATCCTCGGTCAGAAGATCCGTGATGGTGGCCCTGAATGACGGCTCAAGCAGTGCGGAAAAGACCGCACTCACCGATACGCCGATGCATATCTGAATCAGTGATGCTCCTCCCCTGATCATACAGATCAGAATGAAGACAACGCCGAGCGCCGAGCACCCGTCTCCCACCATCATCAGAAGTCTTCTGTCATACCTGTCCGCAAGAACCCCGGCGGGTACGGACAAAAGTAGAGTCGGAAGAAATCCCAGAAGTGTGACCAGCGCCATGCTCGCCGCACTTCCGGTCATCTGAAATATATATACTCCGAGTCCGAAGCTTGTAAGTCCTCCTCCTATCGATGAGATAAGCTCACCGGTCCAGAGGAGCAGATATTTCGGGAAATTGCTTTTTGTTTTCATTTCTTTTTCTGCTTTCTGATAAGCCCTCTCACAAAGTCCATGGTTCCGGGCTCAGCACCGAGGAGCTTTTCAGTCATATCTATGAATACGTCGATATCACGCTTTGTAAATCTGCCTTCATCAAAAATATCGCTGCTTACAACAAGGAGCATCCTCACACGTTCGGGAATGTTATCGCACGAAAAGATCCCTTCCTTTATGCCCTCCTTTACAACCTCGGAAAGTATGGGCACGGCAGTCTCATAAAGCTTTTCTCTGATCTTGTCATGCATCAGGGTATTCTCCGGCCGCATGAGTGCTCCCTCGATCGACTGCTCTTCGGGCGCGGGTCTGAACGACGAGATGATTGCTGCGATCTTCTGAGGCACGGGGATGGGTGATGCAAGGATCTGCTTTGCGGTCTCTGTCTCCTCTTCAATCATCATTCCAATAACTTCCTCGAGCGTCTGTTCCTTGCTCTCGAAATAGTAATAGTAGGTACCCTTTGCTATGCCGGCTTCTTCAATAATGTCATCAACGGACGTGTTCTCATAGCCGCGCGTGACAAATAGCCTGTATGCGATCGCAAGAAGCTCCTGTTTTCTTTTCTCACCTTTTCTCATATGTCTGTCTCCGATGCTCTGTGTGACGGTTTATTTCTGTTTCCGGGTCTGATGGTCTAGGGTTTTCTTTTTCGACTATCGGTCGGTTTTTATGTTAGCGTATCATTTTGAACCTGTCAAGATATTTTTCGACCGTCGGTCGAAAAATGCACAAAAAGAAGACGAAGCCTTACGGCTCCGTCTTCCTTCGCGCGATCTGCATATATATAAACCGGGCTTGAAAAAGCCGGATCTGCAAAGATTACAGGCTTGCTCTTCCGAGAAGCTCACTGTAGGGAATGAATATGTCAATATATCCCGCAGCATAAGGTCCCATCAGATAAGGAGGATAGTAATAGATTATTCCGTCTTCCAGATATTCGATATTACCGTCTTCAAGGTATACGTTTTCATATGCGTCGGAATAGATAATGTCTTCATCATCCGTGTAGAAAGGATTCGAATTGGGATCAAGGCTCAGATAATAATCCCTGGTCTTTTCCGCAACGAGTTCCTTGAACTGCTTCTCGGTTCCGGTGTAGAAATCCCCGATGGACTTCTCTTCTCCGGTCTCAAGATCGAAGAGATACTGATTTCTTGAAGGGTAGCCGTGAGCACCGCCGCCATACCAGTATCCGCCCATGTTAACCGTAAGATACTTATCATCTATGATGCCGACTCCGGTAACCGTCCAGTCATCGGTCACGCGATACCATGTGGGATTTGCCTGATGGTCCGCACATTCGGACCCGATATAGCCTTCCGCCTCAAGGGTATTATCGTCGACGAAGGTCATCATGTTCTCATACATATATGCATTGATGGTATCCGCATGTTCGGAATACTTATCATCAAGGACAAAGCACTCGGCATATCTTAAGTCAAGCAGTGTTCCGCAGTTAGGGCATGCATGTGAATAAGATGCATACGTAACGGTTCCGTAATCGAACAGATCTACATGCTGCTCGAGACAGTAGATATCTTTAAACTCCGCTTTTCCGTCCGATACATCGGCACTGAACCACTTAAGATCACCGTCTTCAAAATCGACCATATAGATCCTGTCATTTGAAACCTTGAAGCCCTCGGCGCCGGGATAAGCCAGCCCGACCCCGGGAACGCTCTTTGCTTCATAAACAAGATTGTTTTCACCGTTTTCCGTATTGTACGCGTAGATACGGTTATGAGTTATGCCGTACTCCTCATAGCTTCCGGTAAGGTAATACATTTTGGATCCGTCTCTTCCGAGAAAAACAGTACTTTCAACATCGGATGCGATCGCCTTTTCATTTCCGGCGTTAATGTCATAGACATATACGGTCGCTCTGTTTCCGTCATAATTGCTGTCATCATAGAAGATGTAGCCGGGAGCATAGAATGAAATGTACACATTCTCCGTTCCGGGAATATCAAGGGAAATGCCCTTTTCGTTGATCACAGCGTATCCTTCACCGGTATTTGCCAGTACATATCCGCATTCCTTAAAGTCACGGGTATAGCTGTCGACATTGTCCCAGCCGGCACATCTTGAGCCCAGGATCCTTATGCCCTTTGAGTTGATCTCTTCGATAACGGATGCATATTCGGATTCTTTCTCTATGAAGGAATCGGAAGAAGGATCGTATTCGTAGCATACTTCCTTTACACCGAGTGTTCTGTCCGTATCGTAGTCATAACCGAGGTTATAATCCACATACAGGCATCCGTCATAATAATCGCAGGCCTCGATGTAGTGATTCTCACGATCTTCCCAGATGGGATAGAGCTTATGGTCATCGGCACTTACCGCATATACGAGATAGACATATTCACCGGTCTCATCGTAATAATTGGAATCCTTGAAGAAAAAGAATCCGTCTCCTTCGCATGCAAGTGCGCTCTGTAAATACTGCTCCTGCGCATCCACGCGGTACAGCTTGCTGTCGGATGCGGAAATATTTTCCGCAAGATCCTTACGCGTGATCTGGTCTATGTTTTCACCGCTTTCGGAGGCGACATAGAAAATGTCCGAAGTGGTATCGCGTGAAAGGATCAGCTTTGATTCAGAAGTTTTCTCCTCGGTCACTTCCTCATCTTCGTCTTCTTTCTCTTCATCGTCTTCGCCTTCATCATCGTCATCTTCTTCGACGTCATACTCGTCCCTGTCCACCAATGAATCATCGACGATAGAACCGCATCCGGTCAAAGTCAAAACAGTCAAACCTATAAAAAGGTATTTAATCAGTTTTCTTTTCATGTGTATTTCCTCTGGTAAAACTCAAGTCTCTCCGCTCATAAATGTGCAGATCAATTACGATTACCATATTAGCATAGGAATCGCACGTAACAAGGCTTACGGAGCAACCTTAAGAAAGCCTTAATGAATACCCAACGGTCACGCATTTGTTATATAATACCGGTATGACGGTCCGGCATACGGATCATACAGGGGAGAAATGCATCTTGAACAAAACGAAAAGCAGCAAAAAAATAATAATATTACTTTCGGTCATTGCAGCGGTTCTAGCGGTCATTTTGTGTGTTCTGCTAATTATGATCGCGGCGGGTAAAATGAGTGCTGTGACGATAAGGCTGTCAGACTATACGGGTGAAATAAGCCTTACCGACAAAACGGGAAAAGACATCCCCGTATCCGAGGACAAAAGACTCAGTGACGGAAATACCCTGTCCACCTACGAGGAAAGCAAGGCACGGGTTCTGCTTGACGAGAACAGGATGGTCACGATCATGGAGCTCAGCAGCGCCACTTTCTACGGAAAAGGAAAAAAGCTTGTTCTTGAGCTCACTGAAGGTTCTCTCTTTTTCAATATAGAAAAGCCTCTGGGTGATGATGAATCATTTGAGATCTCCACTTCGACAATGATCGTTGGAATAAGAGGAACATCAGGATTTATAAGCACCGATGAAAACGGAAATGAAGTCCTTTACATGACAAGCGGAAAGGTTTCCGTTACGGTAACGGATCCGGGATCTGATGATGACGAAACAGAAAAAGTAAAAGCCGGAGAAAAACTGACCGTCATAATTACGGAAGACGGAATTGATACGGTCATAGAGGAATTCTCCGAG
>JAGCRJ010000091.1 GCA_017964745.1 Lachnospiraceae bacterium | reverse complement strand
GATTATCAAGGGATTTGTAGTTTACTACCGTAGTCAGAAAGACACCGCTTAAACCTATTGCGGTAAATACAGCCGAAAGCTTGGGAACAATTCTTCTTACGACAAATTCGGATACACCGAGCACGATCGCACAGACAAGATACATGACCATGCCCTGTGCAAAAGTATCAAGGAAATTTATCGAGAAATAAACCAGGCCCGTAAGAAGGAATACGGATCCAATGATGGACATCACTATTGCACCGACAGCAAACTCGGTCTTCTTGGATGTATCAATCGATGAAGCAGTGGTATTCCGGACCGGACGATTTAACGGCTGTCCGGTGTAAGGATCAAATGCAGCAGGCTGAGATACAAAGGGCTGAGTCTGAAATTCCGGAGCCTGAGTCTGTGAAACAGGTGTCTCAGTCTGAGCAGCAGGATCGATTTCGACAGAAGGAGCCGATGCGTCTTCCTGTTGAGACAAAACAGATGTAGCGTCCTGTACCGGCTCAGCATGCGATTCAGGTTCAGCAGGTGTCACAGGCTGAGCGGGATGAACAAATACCGGATTCTTTATATCGGGAATTTCATTATCTCCGTATATTGCCCTGAAAAACATCCTCTCTACGGGAACTCCGAGCTTATTCATCTTCTCGGCGTAGACATTGTAATTATTTATGACCTGCTGTCTGTATTCGGGCACACGTGCCGGATTACTCTGGATATCATTCTTAATCTCTGAAAGATATGATGTGAACATCGGATCTTCCGATGACCTGATCAAGGATGCGAGTTCATAATCAAACTGAATTATCTCATTATAAAAAGTAAGTTTCATATCTACCTCTGATCTGTAATTATCCTAAGTATTTTAACATGAATCCGGTGTATTATCCTTATTATTCTTCAGTCAGATCCGGACTCTCAGTTTCAATTCCAAGCTCACGTTCCATCAGGCGGACCTGTCTTTCCCTTTCGGTCAGTTCCTGGTCCCAGGAAGCATATCTGTTCGTAAGAACCGTCTCATAATTTATTATATTCGGATTATCGGTGTGAGTAGCTATCCAGAACATCCATATAACCGCACCGATAAGTGCAATGTTAAGTACAACGGATATAAAAAGAAGTCCTACGTGCTCTTTCTTTTTCTTTTTATCTCCGTCCGCTATGCCCTCCTTTTTGGTGGTGTCATAGAACATATAAAGAGGAATAGCCTGAACCTCTTCCTCCGAATAGTCGAGCACATCGATAAGGTATTCCCTCATCTCGGTAAGAAAAGCAATACCGACGGGAGTCTTGAAAAATTTCTCATCAATTGCCTTGTCATAGAGTGCCTTTACGGTCTGGGCATCACCTTTGTCGAGATGAGACTTCAGATAGTCGATCTTCTTCATCTCGGACTGGGCAAGGATGGCATCATTCAGGCAGGCAAACTCATATCCAAGTGCGGTTACTCTTTCTTTTTCCATATGTATAAGCCCCTCACAGGTCCATAACAATATCGATCACAATTGCATAATGCCGTATTTTACTTTGAGGGAAATGATCCTCCGGACACTTTCGTCAATTCGGGATTCCGTGATCACACCTGCCGATACGGCATCTTCTATCGCTTTGACAGTAAACGGGACATCGGAAGGCATAAGAAGAATATCACAGCCCGCATCGACTGACCTTACAGCGATATCGGATACTCCGTAATAATCGGTCATTGCCTTCATCTGAAGCGAATCGGTCATGACAATTCCTTTAAAGCCAAGTTCTCCTCTCAGAACATCCCGGATAAGAGTCTTTGAAAAGAGGGCCGGATCATCGCCCAGTTCACTTATGATCAGATGACCCATCATCACGCAATCGGCTCCGGCGTTTATTCCCAAAGCAAAAGGAAGACATTCCTCCGCTTTTATATCGGCAAGCGGCTTATAAATATAAACCGCTCCGTAATGACTGTCCTCGGAAGAATCGCCGTGTCCCGGGAAATGCTTAAGGCAGCACGGAATCCCCTGTGAATGGAACCCCTGAACCGCAGCCGAAACAAGCTCGGACGCTTCGATATAGTCAGTGCTGTAGGCCCTGTCTCCTATTACCGTGTTTTCCGGGTTGGACCATACGTCCGCAACCGGTGCAAGATCCATATTGAAGCCATAAGACTTAATATCTGCGGCGATTACCATAGCATTGGTAAAAGCCACTCCCGTTCCCAGTTCATGGTAATCATACATCGGACCGATCTGTGTGGTACCGACGGTATTCTGAAGCCTGGTAACCCTTCCGCCCTCTTCATCGAGTGTAAGGAAAAGAGGAATCTGTGAATACCCCTGTGCATCGGTGAGAAACTTTTTAAGCTGGTCTCCCGAAGAGATATTGCCCCCGTCAAAGATGAGCCCACCGACAGGATATACGGTCAGTGCACTCTGCAAGAGAACACCGGCGCTTTTGGGTTTCCTTTCACCCGTAAGGGACGCGGGTGTAGCGATGATCATCTGACAGACCTTCTCATGAAGGGTCATATTCGCAATATATGCATCAACAGAATCTGTCTGCGCAGGCGGATCCGGTACAAAAAAAGGTTCATCCGTATCAGATTCTTCACTATTGCCTGATATATCCGAAACACTGTTCTCCGTATCACCGTTTGGATCGGAGTAAGGATCCTCTTCCGGGGAACCATTTTCGGAAACGTAAGAAAGTTCGGTCCCATCCTGTGAGGGAGTTTCCGAATTGCCATCTGTTCCGTTTTGAAGAAACGGCTGACCGCTTTCAAAACCGGGGCCCGAAACTGTTATAGATGTAGGTCCGTCGGGTGAGGGCTTTTCCGGATTGATAATGACAAGCACGGCAATTATCAATAAAACCGATATTGCGACAATGCATAACAGCACTTTCCGGTTCTTTAGTTTTTCAATCAATTTATCCACCCGTGTATTATACCATTATTTGTCATTCCTTTC
>JAGCRJ010000090.1 GCA_017964745.1 Lachnospiraceae bacterium | reverse complement strand
TGCCGTGACGGAAGTATCGTATCGGTTACGGTCAGATGCAGGGACGGAAGAGAAGAAAAGATCGATACCTCTGTTCTGGTCCTTGCAATAGGTCACTCCGCCAGGGATACATATAAGCTGCTTTATGGCAGCGGACTTAAGATGGAGCAGAAGCCCTTTGCCGCAGGGTTCAGGGTGCAGCACCCACAGTCTCTCATAAATGCCAATCAGTACGGCGATGAAAAATATGCGGACATACTCGGGGCATCTCCTTATAAGCTTACTGCCAATTTCGGTGACAGGGGTGTGTTCTCATTCTGTATGTGCCCCGGAGGATATGTTGTGAATTCATCATCCGAAGATGGCGGTACCGTTGTAAACGGAATGAGCTACAGCGGAAGAGATTCAGTCAATGCCAACTCCGCCATAGTTGTAAGCATTCCCGTTTCCGATTATCCGTCAAGCCATCCGCTGGCGGGAATAGAGTATCAAAGGGAACTGGAAAAGAGAGCATATGAAGCTGCGGGAGGTAAGATTCCCGCTCAGCGATACGGCGACTTTAGATCAAAAGTAAAACAGGTGGACAGTTCTTCTGTTTCCGGCAATACGGAAGACAAAAGAAGAGGAGATGCATCGTCTCCGTTTGAGGCTTTTACCGTTGATCCCGTATTCAAGGGTTCGTACGAATGGTGTGATCTTTCAGGAATATTTGACGATAATATAAATGAACTGTTCATTGACGGCATGACCCGTTTCGGAAATGTGATCAAAGGTTTTGATTCTCCAGAAACCATTATGGCGGGTGTGGAATCGAGGACCAGCTCGCCCGTGAGGATACCGAGGGATGACGAAATGCAGTCTTCGATAAAAGGACTGATCCCGTTGGGAGAAGGAGCAGGCTATGCCGGCGGAATAACCTCCGCAGCCATCGACGGAATTCGCGGGGCTGAGACGATCATAAGAAAATATGCTGTGATCAATGTGGTTTAAACTCCGGGGGGAGAGGCATATAACCATGAAAATAAATAAAACTAATGTTAAAAGATCCATATTGTTTGTACTTCTCGGTATTCTGATCTCCGTAGTTCTTATTACGGCTTTTTCCTGGATCGTTTCCGATGTCAGTGCAAAGATGACATATGAGGCTACGCTTTCTGTCAAGAAGAACATGCTTTATGAGTATGTTAATAATTTTATTATCTATCTTGACGGTGAAATCGATCAGTATCTGGCCGCTCATCCCGATGCCGATGAAGCGGAGCTTGAAGAGGCAATGCTTGAGATCGCACGTCAGAGGATCTATGAGGAAGAACATTTTGACGGAGCCTATATGTGGATCCAGAAGGTTCTTGATTATAACGGCGGGGACGATTATGCGATAAGACTGGTTCATCCAAATCTTTCGGATACGGAAGGCTGTTATCTGTCCACGAATGAAGTCAATCAGATGGGAATGAAAGCCTATGAGACGGAGCTTCGGGGTATTGTTGAAGACGGAGAGATCTATCAGAATTATGCATTCAAAAAGCTTGAATCGGATGAGGTGACCGAAAAGGTAACTTATGCCAAACTTTATGAACCGTTTGACTGGATCATATGCATGGGCGTAAATCTGGACGATGTCGAACATTATAAATTTACCGCACATGACAATGTATTTAAATATCAGGTGATCACCCTCTGCCTGGTTGTCATCACCTGGATGATACTTCTTTTCCTGTTCCTGATAGTCTACAGGAAGATCGGTATAAAGGAGTATGAGCAGAAGAACCGTGAACTCAAAGACAAACTTAACTGGGATGCACTGACCGGAGCCAATTCAAGGTTATACGGGGACCGTCTGCTCGAGAGAGAATTTAATGAATTCAAAGAAGGCAAGAAGGATACGCTGATCCTTATGATGGATATCGATTATTTCAAGCAGTTCAATGACGGATACGGACATGAGCTGGGAGATAAAATTCTGAAGGAATTCGTATCGGCTGTACATAAATGCACAAGATCAACGGATAAGATCATACGCTGGGGCGGAGATGAGTTTATAGTCATCCTCCAGAATGTTTCAATGGAGCTTCTTCCCGCGATCGGCGACAAAATACTCGAATCGATCCG
>JAGCRJ010000089.1 GCA_017964745.1 Lachnospiraceae bacterium | reverse complement strand
TCTCTTCCGTAAGGGATATAATCATCGATCTTATGGGCAGGGACACCCTGATCGAAGTAAATGAAGACGATATCGGATATATCGGGATCTATCTGCAGGAGGTAACACCCGAGATCTCAGCTTATTACGGAATCCCCGAAGGTATATTCGTATCGGAGGTTGCCGAAGGCGGCGGTGCGGAAGCAGCCGGAATACAGAACGGTGACATCATTGTAGGCTTCCAGGGAAGCAGAGTCACAACCGATGCCGCCCTGAAAAAGATGATAAAGTATTATGCAGTAGGCGATGATGTCGAAGTAACCTTCATGAGAGAGGAAGACGGAGAATACGTAGAGCACACCGTAACCGTCACACTCGGAGGAAAACCCGAAAGATAAATTTCACGTATGCTTTAAATCATTTATATCGGGCTCTCAGATATGAAAAAGGGATTGCCACACCGAATGCCGGTGCTGCAATCCCTATTTTTTTTCAGAAACAGCGTAAGCCTCTGCCCTGTTTTACTCAACTGTAACCGACTTCGCAAGGTTCCTGGGCTTATCAACATCGAGTCCCTTTGCAACGGATACATAGTATCCGAGGAGCTGGAGAGGAACTACCGCAAGGCTTGCCGCGAAGTGCTCATCAACCTTGGGAATGTAGGATACGAAGTTGCAGGTATCCTCTGTCTTGTAATTGCCCGCCATGGTAAGACCGTAGAGGTATGCACCTCTGGACTTGCACTCGACCATATTGCTGACGGTCTTCTCGTACAGGTCGGACTGGGTGAGAGCTCCGACAACAAGGGTTCCTTCCTCGATGAGGCTTATGGTTCCGTGCTTGAGTTCTCCGGCTGCATATGCCTCGGAGTGGATATAGCTAATCTCCTTGAGTTTGAGGCTTCCCTCAAGAGTTACGGCATAATCGATTCCTCTTCCTATGAAGAAGATATCGTGAGCGTTCGCATACTTGGCTGCAAACCACTGGATCCTTTCCTTGTCGAGAAGGATGTTGCCGATCTTGTCGGGGATGGTCTTCATCTCTTCTATAAGATGCGCGTACTGCTCGTCATCAATCTTTCCTTTTACCTTGGCGAATTCGATCGCAAGGCAGTACATTGCGATGAGCTGCGCAGAATATGCCTTGGTGGTCGCAACGCTTATCTCGGGACCTGCCATTGTATAGAAGACATTGTCAGCTTCCCTTGCGATGGATGATCCGACTACATTAACTATTCCAAGGGTATTGATTCCCTGTGCCTTGGCTTCCCTGAGTGCCGCGAGTGAATCCGCGGTCTCGCCTGACTGGCTTATTACGATGACAAGCTGGTCGGGAGTAAGGATGGGCTTTCTGTATCTGAACTCCGAAGCAAGCTCGACTCTTACGGGAATCCTTGCAAGATCCTCCATTACATACTGACCGACCATTCCCGCATGCCATGCGCTTCCGCAGGCAACGATGGTGATACGGTCAACCTTCTGAATCTCTTCAGTGGTAAGACCGACCGATGAAAGATCGATCTTTCCGTTCTTGCATACACTTGCAAGAGTATCCTCAACAGCCCTGGGCTGCTCATGGATCTCCTTTATCATGAAGTGCTCGAAACCACCCTTTTCGGCAGCCTCGGCATCCCACTTGATCTCGGTAAGTTCCTTCTCGATGACATCGCCGTCAAGGTTATAGAAAGTGGCTTTTCCGTCAGCAAGGCAGGCCATCTCAAGGTTTCCGATATAGTAAACCTGTCTTGTGTGCTTTAAGATCGCGGGAACATCGGATGCTACATAGCAGTCACCGTCTGCGATACCGATGATCATGGGGCTTTCTTTTCTGGCAGTCCAGATCTCACCGGGACGGTCCTTAAACATAACCTCAAGTGCGTAAGAACCCCTGACTCTTACCATGGTCTTGGCGATCGCATCAACGGGGCCGATCTTATATTTCTTATAGTAGTAATCGATCAGCTTGATGACTACTTCGGTGTCTGTCTGTGAATAGAACTGATATCCGTGCTTGGAAAGCTTGTCGCGAAGCTCCTGATAATTCTCGATGATGCCGTTATGAACACCTACAACCTCACTCTCAACGGCTCCGGATCCGGAACGGCTGCAGTTTCCGCTGACATGGGGATGGGCGTTGATCTGGCTGGGTTCACCGTGGGTGGCCCATCTGGTATGGCCTATTCCGCAGGTTCCCTTAAGGGCTCTTCCGCCGTCAACCTTCTCGGAAAGCTCCTTGAGTTTTCCTTTTTCCTTTACTACTTCAGCAAGGTTATCGCCGTCCCTTACGGCAAGACCCGCAGAGTCATATCCTCTGTACTCAAGCTTTGAAAGCCCCTCACGAAGAATGGGGGCAGCCTGTTTCTTTCCTACGTATCCGACAATTCCGCACATTTTTAGTTACTCTCTTTCATCTTAAGCCAGTATTTTCTGTTGGCAGTAAATTTCATTATAAAGCATTCGGGCAATTTTGCATAATTTCTGCCCAGCTTATAGCCCGCAAGCTTGAATGCGCACTGGGTGATAAAGCCCGGGATCAGCAAAAATGCGCCCTTTTTCATAAGAAGCTTTATGCTGCTTCCCACGAACTTAAATCCTTCCGATTCGGAGCTTACATCGGCAAAAACCTCGGGATGCATCGCCTGGCTTACGCCGAGATCGAAGTTTCTCCTTAGCTGCTGCATCGCCGTATAGTTATGTGCATGGATCACCTTGGCCGTGGCTTCGTACCTTACACCGTAGCCGAGTTCAAGGAATTTCCTTGCAATGATCATATCCTCATTGAAGATCGTGCTCTTAATGAATCCGCCCGCTTCCTCGTAGATATCCCTTCTGTATGCGCAGCACACATCCGAGCAAAACAAGGCCTTGATGCCCATCTTCTCAATATCCGACTTGTACTTGGTCTTGGAAAGCTCGGAATAATTATGGAGCCTTGAAAGCTTTTCGTAAGGCGAAGATTTACTTCCGGGCATCTGGCGCGCGAAGACGCAGGCGATCGCTCCCGCATGGGATCCGGGAGTTTCCGCTTCTTCCTTTTCCATCTGGTTCTTAAGGGGAGTTACGAGCTTTTCGATAAGATCGTCCGAAACGGGAACCGCATCCTGGGTCATCATAACGAAGATATCGCAGGGAGTGTTCCTTACGGCTCTTCTTCTGGTATCTCC
>JAGCRJ010000088.1 GCA_017964745.1 Lachnospiraceae bacterium | reverse complement strand
GCAAATAATGTAAACAAGCTTTCCGAAGAAAGCTCCAGGGATGCAAACCAGATCTCCTCTGCAATGGAAGATCTTGCCGAGGGCGCTACGGATATGGCCAATAATGTTCAGGAGATCGGAAAGCAGATCGGCAACCTTAACGAGCTCATTGCAATGCTCACCGAAAGCTCGGACGCACTTGCCGTATCATCCGACAATATCGCATCCGCCAATAATGACGCGAGAGAGTATATCGATAAGGTATCCAAATCTTCCGTTCAGACCGTTGAAGCTGTTCACGATATAGCAAGACAGATCTCCTCCACAAATGATGCGGTTCAGAAGATCAAGGAAGCTGTGGATATGATCGCTTCCATCGCAAGCCAGACCAATCTGCTCGCACTTAATGCTTCGATCGAGGCGGCAAGGGCGGGAGAAGCCGGAAGAGGATTTGCGGTAGTTGCTACCGAGATCGGAAGTCTTTCCGACCAGTCCAGCAGATCTGCCAATGAGATCAGGAATATCGTTGATGAGATAGTCAAGAATTCCGAAGCGAGCGTTGAACTTTCCGCAAATGTTGCCGAACTGATCAAGCAGGAGCAGTCATTTGTAGGTGAGACCCAGACCAAGTTTGAGATCCTCGGAAAAGAGATCTCTGCATCGCTTGAGAATATCAAGCTCGTCACCAAGGATGCCGAGGAACTTGAAGAAGTCCAGAATGTCATTACCGATGCGGTTCAGTCGCTCAGTGCGATCTCCGAAGAAAATGCCGCATCCAATCAGGAAGTATCAGCCAATGTCACCGGAATCGCAATGTCGATCAATGAGATCGCTCAGAGCTCCGATGAGACCAGAGATAATTCAGACAAACTCGTGGATGTTATTTCATATTTTAAGTGATATCCATATCGTGCTACCCTTTTTCGGACCGGGCCGCCACTTTGCTGGCGGCTCGGTCCATTTATATTATTCCTTTTTTACAAACGATGGTGTATTATACAGATAAGTCCGGCGTGTGTCGGTTCTTATGAGTGGAGGAATGGAATAATGTCTAAACTGAGCGGTTCTGTCAAAACAAAACTGATCCTTATCATGCTCCTTGTCGCTGTTATCCCCGTTCTGATAACAACAATCATCAGCTACAGATCATCCACAAGTAAAGCTCTTGCCGATTCCGAGGAAATGCTTTCCTGGGAATCCTGGTATGTCGAGGATATGTTCTCTTCCAAGATAAATCAGAATCTGAGAGCTATTGAGGCCATCTCCATATCACCGACCGTTGTTGAGTATCTCAGCGGAGAGGATACAACCAAAGGAGATGAGATAGCATTATATCTCTACTATGTTGATGAGGCGTTCGGAGACGGCAACACCATCGCTATAGCCGATGCTTCCGGAATGCAGCTTTTCAGAACCGTCGGAAATTGCGTCGATGTTTCGGACCGCGAATATTTCAAGCAGGCTATGGCCGGAAATAATTATGTTTCCGATGTGATAGTAAGTAAATCAACCGGAACCAGAATAATCACGATCATCGTTCCCGTCCGCGGAAAGGACGGCTCCATAATCGGTACGGTCCAGAGAAACTATGATCTTAATTCGCTTCATGAGTTCCTTGCGGAAGAATCCGATCATGCATTTATCGTAGACAGAACAGGAGCGCTTGCCGCTCATTCGAGATTTGAGATCCAGGCAGATGATGAGACGGAGAATTATACCGGATCTTTCTTCATGACCAATGCTTCCGAGGAGGGCGTTTACGAGGATGATGTCGACGGCGTTGACTCTATGATCGGATATGTAAGACTCGGTCAGGGTGTGACGGAGGTTGATGCGTTTGCTGCGGGCTGGTCGGTTGTGACCGTCAAGACTATGGATGCCGCGGTCGGTGCGGCAAGAAGATCTGCAATGCTCTGCGTGATAATAGCTGTTGTGCTTCTTGCGGCGGCAGGATTCATCTCGGTTTATATGGCTCTTTCCTTTACCAGACCCGTCGAAGAGGTTAACAATGCGGTCGGTGAGCTTGCAAACGGAAGATTTACCGAGATAACCAGATTCACAAACAGAACCGATGAATTCGGTGCAATGGTCAATAATGTCAATTCCGTAACGGATAAGCTTTCGGGGATCATCGGAGATACCAAAGCCATGGCAGAGAATGTCAAGGAATCCGGTAATGAGCTTGCATCAAATGCGCAGCAGGCTACCGAGGTTTCCGGACAGGTAAGTCAGGCGGTGGATGATATAAGCAGAGGCTCCGTATCACAGGCAGAACATGTTCAGGATGCCGCTGACAATACAAACAGTATCGGGCAGAGCATCGATACGGTAAATGCCGAAGTTGCTTCACTTAATGAGTACTCCAGGGAGATGCGTGCATCCTGTGATACCGCAATGAATGCAATGAACGATCTGATCGAGCAGTCCGATCATGTCACCAGGTCCGTTAATGAGATAGATTCCGTCATCAAGGCTACCAATGATTCCGCCAATGAGATCAGTAAGTTCACCGCTACGATCCAGGAGATTGCAAGCCAGACCAATCTTCTTTCACTCAATGCTTCCATCGAGGCAGCAAGAGCGGGAGAAATGGGAAGGGGCTTTGCGGTTGTAGCAGGTGAGATCGGAATACTTGCTAACCAGTCCGCCGACAGTGCTACCAAGATCAAGACGATCGTAGACAGACTTCTTTCGGATGTTGCATCATCCGTACAGGCTCTTTCCGAACTCAAGGACAGCTTCAATGAGCAGACCGTAAAGCTCGGAACGACCAAGGACAACATGGGTGAGATGCTCGAGAATGTTAAGAATGTATCCCACAGTGCGGATAATATCGAGGACAAGGTTTCGGAACTCAATAAAGCAAGAGAAGCTCTCGATTCCATCATCGAAGATCTTTCCGCCATATCCGAAGAGAATGCCGCATCCACTCAGGAGACCAACGCATCAATGGAAGAACTCAATGCGACATTCACACTCATCTCGCAGTCCGCTATGGATCTTCAGGATCTTGCCAACAAGCTGAACGATACTATAAGCTACTTCAAGATCTGATATCGGAAGATCGTTCCGGAAACAAACAATCATTAAATCAAAAGGCATGTCATTACGACATGCCTTTATTGTTTGATGAATAAAATTTTTAAGATTCATTTAAATACTTTTTTTAATAAATTAAAAGGGTGTTTATTTCAATGATATTTGATAGAATAAAAAATGCGGATGTTAACTAAAAAGCATTAAAAGGAGGTAGTTATGAGTTTTAAGATGGAACCCACCCCCGAGATCATTGCGCTCACGGAAAAATGCAAAGCTAATACCGGGATCGATCCGGAGCTTTATAAAAAATATGATGTCAAAAAAGGTCTTCGCGATGTAAACGGAAACGGTGTAAGAGCCGGTCTGACCAGAATCTCCACGATCATCGCCAAGGAAGAAGTGAACGGAGAGAGCGTTCCCTGCGCGGGGCGTTTGTATTTCCGCGGAATAGATGTAAGAGAACTTACAAAGGGATTTAATTCGGAAGGAAGATTCGGTTTTGAAGAGACCGCATATCTTATTCTTTACGGAAAGCTTCCCACTGCGGAGGAGCTTGAGGATTTCATGGAGGTTCTTGCGGATTCGAGATCTCTTCCCAAAAACTTTGTGCGTGATGTCATCATGAAAGCACCCAGCAAGGATATGATGAACACACTTGCAAGAAGCGTGCTCACGCTTTATGCATATGACAAGAATTCCGATGATACTTCACTCGACAATGTAATGCGTCAGTGTCTTATGCTCATTGCCGTATTCCCCATGCTTTCCGTTTACGGTTATCATGCATACAATCATTATTACAAGGACAAGAGTCTTTACATACATCGTCCCGATCCTAAACTTTCTACTGCGGAAAATATTCTTCGCATGCTCCGTCCCGATATGAAGTACACGGAACTTGAAGCACAGGTTCTCGATATTGCACTCGTTCTTCATATGGATCACGGCGGAGGAAACAACTCTACTTTTACAACGCATGTAATATCATCTTCAGGAACGGATACGTATTCGGTAATGGCTGCCGCGCTCGGTTCACTCAAAGGCCCCAAGCACGGAGGAGCCAATATAAAGGTTGTGCGTATGTTCCAGGATATATGGAAGAACGTTCATGATCACAAGGATGAGGAAGAAGTAAAAGCTTATCTTAAAAAGATACTTCACAAGGAAGCATTCGATAAGTCGGGACTTATATACGGTTTCGGACACGCGATATATTCCGTATCGGATCCGAGGGCACTCATCTTCAAACAGTTCGTCGAAAAACTTGCCGAATCAAAACACCGCATGCCTGAGTATGAACTGTATTCGCTGATAGAAAAACTTGCACCGGAAGTTATCGGAGAAGAAAGAAAAATTTATAAAGGTGTAAGTGCGAATGTTGATTTTTATTCCGGATTTGTTTACAGCATGCTCGAACTTCCGCTCGAATTATATACTCCGATGTTTGCGGTCGCGAGAATCGTCGGATGGAGTGCACACCGTCTGGAAGAACTCATCAATGTCGATAAGATAATACGTCCCGCATACATCGGAATACAGGAAAACACAGAGTACAAGCCTATTTCAGACAGGTGAGAAAAAATGATTGAGAAAACGACACAAACGTCATTTTCCTGCAAGCCCGATGATAACTGATGAAAATGACATACCACCAAAAACATTTTTGAAAAATTTTTTCAAAAAAATGCAAAAAACCTTTGTATTTCTGCATTCTTTGTAGTATATTTTGTTTAGTAGTTGTTTATTAAAAATTTAATTCCAAAATCGGAGGAGGAAAAAATGGCTACAGCAAAGAAAGAAGCAGATGCTAAGAAGGCACCCGCAAAGAAGGCAACTGTAAAGAAGGCAGCTCCTGCAAAGAAGGCTACCACCGCTAAGAAGGCAGCTCCTGCAAAGAAGGCTACCACCGCTAAGAAGGCAGCTCCCGCAAAGAAGGCTACCACCGCTAAGAAGGCAGTAGCAAAGAAGGCTACCACCGCTAAGAAGGCAGTAGTTAAGAAGGCTACCACTGCTAAGAAGGCAGTAGCAAAGAAGGCTACCACCGTTAAGAAGGCAGTTGCTAAGAAGGCACCTGCAAAGAAGGCTACCACCGCTAAGAAGGCACCTGCTAAGAAGGCACCTGCTAAGAAGGCAGCTAAATAATCATTAAGATTATCAATGAGATCCCGGAGGCATTCAGCCCCCGGGATTTTTTGATGCATTTTCCGGTTCACAAAAATATGTTGTTTTTTTCCGCATTATAGTATAATCAAGGTGTAACGGATATTTCTGCAAGATGAGCAAACGATAATGATATCGATTGCTTGTTAGTTTTCTACACAGATGCGAATTGTATGTAAAGGGGGTACATATGAGTTCGATTAGCGGTGTATCATCATACGGATATAATTCTCTTTACGGAAAAATTGCAAGCGGAAAGTCACTTCAGTCTGCAGCGGACGGTGCTGCCGAACTTGCCATCTCCGAAAAAATGAATGCCCAGGTCGGCGGACTCGAGCAGGGAGCCGATAATGTTTCTTCCGGAATCGATGCGATCAGGATACAGGATTCCGCACTCGGAGATGTTACGGATTATCTTCAGAGAATAAGAGAGCTGGCTCTTGCCGCATCCAATACGTTCACGATTTCTGATGAAGATAAGAAGATCTATCAGCAGGAGATATCACAGCTCAAGGAAGGTATCGAAGATGTATCCAAGATCACTTCCTATAATGAGAAGAATCTTCTCGACGGATCGTCAAAGGAGATGGAGATCGCAACCGACTCCAACGCATCGAGCGTATCCGTAAGCGGAATGGATTCAACACTAAAGGCTCTCGGTATCGAAGATTTTGATGTGACCAAGGATTTTAATATTGAAGATATAGACAAGGCACTTGATACCGTTTCGAAAATGAGATCGGATGCCGGCGCCAAGATGAATTCGCTCGAGCATGCTTATAACATCAATAAGACGAGCAGTTACAATCTTACCGCAGCCGATTCGAGACTTGAAGATCTTGATATGGAAAAAGCGGTGAGCAAGCTTGATAAGCAGAGACTTCTTGATACCATAAATGTAATGATGCAGAAGAAAAAAGAAGAGAACGAAGCAAGACGTGCTCAAGGACTTTTCTCATAAATGATAAATGAACAGGAGGAATGAAAAATGGCTGATAATCTTATAACCAGAAATTTAACAGTTAATATCGATAATGTTTCCTCCGTCAAGAACAATCCGGTAACACCGGCAGAGAAGACTGAGGTTGACAGGAAACCGAAGCAGGAACCGGTCGAGCTGGAAAATGTCTCCTATACATCGGAGGACGGTGACACCGTTCAGGTAAAGCCTGAAGCAAACGAAAGACTTTCCGACGGATTTGTTTTCAATAAGACCGGGAGAACACCGAAGGAAGAAACCATCGACATTGATGTCACCGACAAGGCAGAGAAAACTCCCATCCGTGAAGAGAAAGAGAATGCTGTAAAGGAAGCGGAAGAATCTGCGGAAAAACTCGAAGCCAGAAGAGAAGAAAGGATCAAAGAGATGATCAAAGCTTCCCGGGCAGAGAGTGAAAAGAGAAAAGAAGCCGTAAAGGATGCAATTGAAAAGGAAGCTGAGGAAAAGGAGACTGACAAAGTACTCGATAACAGAGCCGCTTTATCGGAGGTCTCGGATTCCGAACTCGAGAGAATGTATCTGACCGGCAGGATCTCAAGCTACGATTATAATTCCGCCATTGAAGCCCGTAAGGAAGAAGAAGCTTCGGAGAACAGGGAAGCTGCAGAAACTTCCGGAGCCATCGTAAATGCCGCTGCGGGACTTGAGAACAATCAGAATCTTGCGGCTGCGATCGATGCGCAGAAAAAAGGCAGCGGTTATGCCACAAGGGAAGAGAACGAAGCTGTACAGCAGGCGATCTTCGGAACCGAAAAAAATGACAATACCGAAGGCAATGGATTTGAGATCAATATAATCAGATAAGATGGAATACCCGTATCTCAAAAGTGGTACGGGTATTACTTTGTGAAAAATGAGTACGCATTTTGTGCTTTTTTTATAATAATAATTGCTAAATTTGAATAAATTATAGGAAACATTGATACTAGTATACTAGTGTGCTATACTTGGAGAAGAAATGAAAATGGATGATATCGTTAAGATCGTAATAATACTTCTGGTCGGGATACTGCTGTGGCTGATCCTTAAACTCGTATCCGGAAAACGCAAGAAGCTGCATGTCAGATTCATCTGCAGTCTGCTCAGGACACTGGTGGTCATAGGAGTTCTGGTTGCGATATTACAGGTATATTTTGATCTTCAGAGTGTGCTTACCGCAGTTCTTACAGGCGGAGGACTTGTTCTTGCGATCCTGAGCTTTGCGGCACAGAAGAGCCTCAATAATATCCTTTCCGGTATTGCGATCTCTTTGTCCAGGCCTTTCGATCTCGGCGATAAGATCAAGATCATAAGCGGCGGATCCGTGATTGCCGAAGGAACGGTTACCGATATCACACTCAGACATACCGTTGTCATGACATATGACGGACAGGCATGCATGGTACCCAACGGTATCATGAACGAAAGCATGCTTCTTAATGTCAGCCACGAAGACCGTATCGGTAATTTCCTTGAACTTACCATAGGATATTCCGATGATCTCGATAAGGCTCTTAAGCTTATGGAAGAGGTTGTAAGAGCTACCGAAAATGTTATCGATTGTACCAAGCCCCTCATATGCAGGTTCGATCCCGACGGTCCGGTATTAAAGACCACTGTATGGACCAAGAATGTTGCACAGAATTTTGTTGCGTGCGGTTCTATTAGGAAGAGACTGATAGAAACCTATAGGGAAAACGGTATAACCATTCCTTACAGAACGGTAGCCATAGACAGTTTTAAGACCGGTAACGATACTGTTTTTGACACAGTGTCAACCGGACGTCCCGAAAAGAAGAAGACGAAAAGCAAGTAAATATCAGCATTCCGGGACACTGCTTTAAGGTCCGAAATTTAGAAATGACTATAGGTCAATTTAAGGAGACATAATATCATGGAAATGACCCTCAGATGGTACGGTAAGGCTTTTGATACCGTAGAGCTTTGGAAGATCAGACAGATCCCGGGTGTGAAGGGAGTTATAACCACATTATATGATAAGCAGGCGGGTGAAGTCTGGACTGAGGATGAGATCAGATCCATTATTAATGATGTTTCGGAACAGGAGATGCATATCTCCGGAATTGAGTCTGTCAATGTTTCCGATGATATCAAGACTGCAGGTCCCAAAAGAGACGAGCATATCGATAATTACATAAAGACACTCGAAAACCTCGGAAAGCAGAACATTCATATGGTCTGCTATAATTTTATGCCCGTGTTTGACTGGACCAGGTCCGAACTTGCCAGGAAAAGACATGACGGATCCACTGTTCTTGCATATTCCCAGAAAGCGATCGACTCCATCGATCCCGCCAATATGTTCGATTCCATAAAGGATCAGATGAACGGTACCGTGATGCCCGGATGGGAGCCCGAAAGACTCGATAAGGTAAAGGAACTTTTTGAGCAGTACAAGGATATCGATGAAGCAAAGCTTTTTGAAAATCTTGTGTATTTCCTTAAGGCGATAATGCCTGTCTGCGACAAGTACGACATCAATATGGCTATACATCCCGACGATCCCGCGTGGAGCGTATTCGGACTTCCCCATATCATCAACAATAAGGAAAACATTTCAAAAATGCTTTCCGCAGTAGATAACGTGCACAACGGACTTACATTCTGTGCGGGTTC
>JAGCRJ010000087.1 GCA_017964745.1 Lachnospiraceae bacterium | reverse complement strand
TGGGAACACCGTTTCTGTCCACCGTATGAACATAGGAAGCATTGGGACGTCTGAGCTCACTTCTTCCGAGAGTGATGTAATGTGCGAAAAGCTTGTCCGCATCGGTTCCGTAAACGGCGGCTACATCGGGATAGGTTGCCGCATAGTATGCCGCATCGAACCAGTTAGGATCTGCTGCGGGCTTTCTTCCTTCGTTTACGCCGAGGTTCTTATAATGGAACCACATTGCGTTATCGAGACCGCCCATTGCCTGAATGTTCGGAGCAAATGCATTATATACATCGGGATAAACTGTTGCGTAATATTCCGCATCGAACCAGACGGGAGTGGAAGCGGGAAGTGCCGCATTCGCAGCTTTGGCCTGGGTCTTGGGGATCATTACGGCAAATACAGCGATTGCCAGTGTTACAAGTATCTTTTTAAAATTTCTCATAAATCTTTCCTTAATATCTTTTATCTGTTTTACCTTCGGTAGGGTTAAATTTACCATTAATCGCTCAAAAACTCAATAAATATGGGCATTCCAAACTTTAAGATTTACTTAAGATTCACTATATATTGTATGATGACCTTGTAAACACCACATTTGGATACTATAATGTGTAATGTATGTAAGATGACATACCTATGGAGGATATTTTGTTATGAAAAGAAATAAACTGATCAGTCTGGCTCTCGTAGCCGCTATGGCGGTATCGATCATGTCAGCATGCGGACAGGAAGGCGATGCGGTGCCTCCTTCAGGCGGCGGATTCGACTCGCAGCCCATTGTTTCCGTAGATGACAATCCCGGCCAGACCACTACCGATCCCGCAGTTGAAACAGGCGAGAGCTTTGAGGTTCCCGCAGACTGCTACCTTTCGGAGCTTACCGGACTTCCCATAAAGAAGGAACTCAAGGACCAGCGTCCCATCGCAGTCATGGTTGATAATGAGAAGACAGCTCTTCCTCATTATGAGATAGGTGAATGTGACATCGTTTACGAGCTTATGAACTCAACCGCGAACGACCGCGTAACCAGACTTATGTGCGTACGTAAGGACTGGAGGAACATCAAGCAGATGGGAAGCATTCGTTCCACACGTCCCACCAACATCCCTCTTGCAGGTGAGTACAATGCGATCCTCGTACATGACGGCGGTCCCGTTTACATCACCGACTTCATCGCAAAGCCTTACTGCGATCACCTTTCAAGCGGTTTCTGCCGTTTCGATAACGGAAAGAGCTGGGAGTACAAGGAGTACGTTACCGCTGAGGATACCCAGGGTATCAACATGAGCGGCGGAGCACAGACCTATGACGGACTTATCGACAGGATCGATCAGGCCGGCATTTCTCCCAACTACAATTCCTATGCGCCTGTTCGTGATAACCACTTCATCTTCAGACCTTACGGAACCGACATGACCCTTACCGATATGGGTTACTCAAACGCAACATCCGCAACCCATATCCAGATGCCCACCTTCAAGCACACCCAGACCCAGCTCAGATACAACGAGTCCACCGGAACCTATGATTATTATCTCTACGGTGAGCTTCAGAAGGATGCAGAGGATGATCAGGTAGTTACATTCGAGAACGTCATTCTTCAGTGCACTGACTTCTATGTATTTGATGATCACGGCTACCTCCTTTACTTCTATTATGATCAGGATGCGGACAAGCAGGGCTACTACATCACCAACGGCCAGGCTATCAAGATCACATGGGACAAGCCCGTAACCAACGAAAAGCTTGACTATGACATCACCAGATACTATGACGAGAACGGTGATGAGATCGAGATCAACCCCGGTAAGACTTATATCTGTCTTGTTCCCAAGGACGGATGGGGATCCGTAACCCTCAACTAAAGCTTTCATCATCAAAAAAGTCAGGAGATAACTTCTCCTGACTTTTTTTGTTACTCCGCGGGTCCTGCCGCTATGTATGAGCCTTCTCGCTTTTCGTCGTCAGGCGCGAAACTGATTCGACATAATCTTCAGCTCATGCCGCAGGCCATTCACTTCGTTCAGGCCAGGCGTCCGTTTCTAACGCAGACGACGAAGCTCGAATCCTCATACAATCCGCGTCACCCGCAAATATAAAAACCGGGTCAGGAGAAGTTATCTCCTGACTTTTGTTTGTTGCCTTATTTATGGCCCGTTTTGTTGTAAAAAGGGGGATTTTTGGGTATAATACATAAGATTATGGGCATTTTTGCCCTGCTGGGGAGAATTATGGCTGTACCCGAACTTTTTAACGGTAAAAAAATAATGATCTGGGGCTACGGGAGAGAAGGAAAATCCACCGAAAAGTGGCTGTCCGGACATACCTCTCCGAAGTCCGTTACGATATTTGAAGGAAAACCCGAAGAAATGCTCGCAGGAGCAGGTGATGATGCCGACATTATCATAAAGAGCCCGGGGATCGTCTGGCCTCCGAAGGGCGCGGATGAAAGGAAATGTGACGTTATAAGTGAGAAGATCACTTCACAGACCGAAATATTCCTGCACGAATACCGGATGAAGACCATCGGTGTTACGGGCACAAAGGGAAAGTCCACAACGGTTTCCATGCTTGCCCACGTACTCGGGGAGCTTTCCGGAAAGAAGGTCATCCTTGCGGGCAATATAGGTCTTCCATGTCTCGATTATTATGATGATGCCGCGGGAGATTCGATAGTTGTACTCGAGCTTTCCTGCCATCAGCTTAAGGATGCAAAGACAGCACCGCATATCTCCGTATTCCTGGATCTCTACGAAGAGCATCTGGATTATTACGGGACCATGGATGCGTATTTTGAAGCAAAGAGTCACATCGTCACGAAGCAGGCGGAAGGTGACAGGGCGTACCTGGGTGAGAATGTTCCGGAATTGGTATCGGCTTCTTCACAGATAAGAGTCATTCCCGGGGAGGGAGAACTTGAAGATATTGAGCTTTCCCTATTCGGTGACCATAACAGGATAAACGCATACTTCGTAAAGAAGATATGCTGTGACGAATTCGGACTTTCCGAAGAGGCGGTCATAAACAGCCTTAAGAACTTTGAAGCTCTTCCCCACAGGATGAAGAAGATCGGAAGGTTCGGAGGGATAGACTGGTACGACGATTCCATCTCGACCATTCCCGAAGCTGCCATAAGCGCGGCAGAGAGCATTCCGGGCGCACAGGTCATACTGGTCGGCGGAATGGACAGAGGCATATCGTATTCCGTGCTTGAGGATTATATGAAGGAGCATGCGGAATACAGATTCATCTGTATGTATGCAACCGGCGAAAGGATCGTGAAGGAACTCGGAACCGATCTTCCAAATGTCTGTTTCGAACCCGATCTGCAGGCGGCAGTAAATAAAGCATATGAGATAACCGATGAGGGAAAGGGCTGCGTGCTTTCACCTGCGGCCGCTTCATACGGATATTTTAAGAATTTCGAAGAACGAGGAATTGTCTTCGGGGAACTGGTAAGAGGTCATGGATCAGCTCAATCTGTTTGAATACATGTCTGACAAAACTAAAGAATCCGAAAGTCCTCTTGCTGCAAGGATGAGGCCCAGAACGCCCGAGGAGGTGGTAGGCCAGGAGGAGATAATCGCTCCCGGCAAGCTCCTTTACCGTGCGATCAAGGCTGACAAGATAAGCTCCCTTATCCTTTACGGACCTCCCGGAACCGGTAAGACTACCATTGCCAAGGTCATTGCCGGAGCAACGAAGTCGCGTTTCATTTCGATCAATGCGACAACTGCCGGAAAGAAGGACATGGAGGATGCGGTTAACGAAGCAAAGAGCATCCTTGCTATGAATTCGCAGAAGACCATCCTTTTCATAGACGAGATACACCGCTTCAACAAGGGACAGCAGGATTTCCTTTTACCTTTTGTCGAAGACGGAACCGTGACGCTGATAGGCGCTACGACGGAGAATCCTTACTTTGAGGTCAACGGCGCTCTTATAAGCCGTTCGATGATATTCGAGCTTAAGCCCCTGAGCATGGATAATGTCAGGTCGCTTCTCAAGATCGCGGTCACGGATCACGAAAGGGGAATGGCCGGATATAATCCCTACATTGACGGAGACGCACTTGATTTCATTGCAGATGTGTCGGGAGGAGATGCAAGACATGCACTCAATGCACTTGAGCTTGCGATACTTACGACCGAGCCCGATGAAGCACCGTTTAATGAAAGCGATGCGGATGTCACGGGACCTGCGGATAAGTCAAAACCCGGAATACATATAACTCTTGATGTCGCACAGGAATGCATCCAGAGGAAAGCGGTAAGATACGACAAGACGGGAGATAACCATTACGATACCATCTCCGCATTCATAAAGAGCATGAGAGGCTCGGATCCGGATGCAGCGGTTTATTACCTCGCAAGAATGCTCGATGCGGGCGAGGAGGTAAGCTTCATCGCAAGGCGTATCGTGATATGTGCGGCGGAGGATGTCGGAATGGCTGATCCGAATGCACTGGTTGTTGCGAATGCGGCATTCGAAGCGGTGATAAAGGTCGGCATGCCGGAAGCACGGATCATTCTTTCCGAAGCTGCGATATATGTCGCAACGGCACCGAAATCTAATTCCGCGATATGTGCGGTTGATGCGGCGTTTGAAGAGATAAGGGAGAGCGGTTCGCTGCCGATCCCACCCCATCTTCAGGATGCGCATTACAAGGGAGCCGCAAAGCTCGGACACGGTATCGGATATCAGTATGCGCACGATTTCCCGAACCACTATGTGAAGCAGCAATATCTCCCCTACGAACTGGACGGAAGAGAATTCTTCAGACCGGACGGACAGGGATATGAAAACAAGATAAAAGATCATTTTAAAAAGATAAAAGGTAAGGAGAATTAAAAATGGGCGTTAATGAAGAAGCACTCAAGGCACACGAGGAGTGGAACGGAAAGCTTTCCACCGAGGCTAAGTCAAAGGTAGATTCAAGGGAGGCACTTGCGATCGCATATACTCCCGGCGTAGCTGAACCTTGTAAAGAGATAGCAAAGGACAAGGACCTTGCGTATAAATATACCTGGAAGGCCAATACCATCGCAGTCGTATCCGACGGATCGGCGGTTCTCGGACTCGGAAATATCGGACCCGAAGCTGCAATGCCCGTTATGGAAGGAAAGGCTGTTCTTTTCAAGGAGTTCGGCGGAGTAAATGCGGTTCCCATCTGTCTTGATACCCAGGACACCGAGGAGATCATCAAGGCCGTAAAGTACATCGCTCCCGGCTTCGGCGGCATCAACCTTGAGGATATCTCGGCACCCAGATGCTTTGAGATCGAAGAAAGACTCAAGGCCGAGCTTAACATTCCCGTATTCCATGATGACCAGCACGGAACCGCAATCGTTGTTCTTGCTGCATCCATCAACGCTCTCAAGGTAACCGGCAAAAAGAAAGAAGACTGCAAGATCGTTGTTAACGGCGCGGGCGCAGCAGGCGTAGCGATCTCCAAGCTTCTTCTTAAGTACGGTTTCGGTTCGGTCACTCTCTGCGATTCAAGAGGAATCGTTTCCGCAGACAGGACCGACCTCAACGATACCAAGAAGGAAATGCTTAAGATCACCAATCCCGAGAACAGATCCGGTAAGCTTGCCGATGCTGTTGTCGGAACCGATATCTTCGTAGGTGTTTCCGCTCCCGGAGTCCTTACCGCCGATATGATTAAGACCATGAATGCGGATCCCATCATCTTTGCAATGGCAAATCCCGTACCCGAGATCATGCCCGATGAAGCAAAGGCAGCAGGCGCAAGGATCGTCGGAACCGGAAGAAGTGACTTCCCCAACCAGATCAACAACGTGGTCGCATTCCCCGGAATCTTCCGCGGAGCACTTGAGGCAAGAGCACCCCAGATCACCGAAGAGATGAAGCTTGCGGCAGCTGAGGCAATCGCAGCCGCAGTTCCCGCAGACAAGCTCTGTGAGGACAACATCATGCCCGAAGCATTCGATCCCCATGTACGTGATGCCGTATCTGAAGCTGTTAAGAGGCTTGTAAAATAATGGATGCCGAAAAGCTCACACAGGTAAAACTCATCATCCTGTATATGCTCAACAGAGTCGATTTCCTCATGACCGCTTCCCAGATATCGGATTTTGTTCTGGGCAAGGATTATGCGGATTATTATGTTCTCACGCAGGCACAGGGTGAACTTATAGAAAACGGACTTATCTCGCAGGCTCCGCATTCCCACAATTCAACGGAGCTTTCGATCACGTCCGAGGGAAGGGATACGATCAATTATTTCGCATCACGTCTTCCCGATTTCATCAAGAATGACATCGAGAATTATTTTGCCGACAAGGCATTCGAACTCAGGAATGAACTTGCGGTCCAGAGCAATTACGGACTGAATTTCAATACGGGTGAGTATGAGACGAGACTCATCATCAAGGACCGTGACGTTACCACGCTTGATATGACTCTTTCCGTTCCCACCGAAGAGATCGCCGAGCACATTGTCGATGTCTGGAAGGAAAAAGCTTCCGAAGTTTTTCAGTACATTACCAACGAATTGTTTTAAGTTTTTCTTTTGCAAAGGAACATTAAATGAGAATCGGAACAGGATATGACGTTCATAAATTCTGTGAAGACAGACCGCTTATCATCGGCGGTGTGACCATTCCCTACGAAAAAGGACTGCTCGGTCACTCCGATGCCGATGTGCTTACGCATGCGATAATGGATGCGCTTCTCGGAGCCGCGGCGCTCGGTGATATCGGAAAACATTTCCCCGATACGGATCCGGAGTACAAAGGTGCGGATTCGATAAAGCTTCTCGAGAAGGTCGGAGAACTCCTTTTAAACGAGGGCTTCGTTATCGAGAATATCGATTCGACCATCATCGCACAGGCTCCCAAGATGAGACCCCATATCGACGAGATGAGAGCAAATATCGCTTCTGCTCTCGGACTGGATGTGAGCCGCGTGAACGTGAAGGCGACTACAGAAGAAGGTCTCGGTTTTACGGGAGCGATGCAGGGAATATCTTCCCAGGCGGTAGCGCTTTTAAACAGCGTATACGATCAAAGTGATATCGGCCCCGCTTCATGCGGCGGCTGCGCACGATGTCCGGGCGTGGGTAAATGATCAGGTCATAAGCAATCATCATTTTGATCCGGAGGAAAAATAAATGCAGTTATATAACACAAAAAGCAGAAAAGTAGAAGAATTCAAACCCCGTGAGGAAGGCAAGGTATCGATGTATACCTGCGGACCTACCGTTTATCACTTCGCACATATCGGAAACCTCAGAACCTATATCTGTGAGGATATGCTGGTCAAGACACTTGCCTATGCCGGCTATGATGTTAAGCGCGTAATGAACATAACCGATGTCGGACATCTTTCAAGTGATGCGGATACCGGTGAGGACAAGATGCTCAAGGGTGCAAAGCGTGAGCACAAGACCGTACTTGAGATCGCGGATTATTACACCAAGGCTTTCTTTGATGACTTTGCAAAGCTGAACATCAAGATGCCCGATGTGGTCGAACCCGCAACCCATTGTATTCCCGAATTCATTCACATGATCGAGGTTCTTCTCGAGAAGGGTTATGCTTATCAGGCAGGAGAAAACATTTATTTCGACACCTCCAAGCTTGAGAAGTATTACACCCTGTCCAATCATAATGAGGACGACCTTCGCGTAGGCGTCCGCGATGATGTCGATGAGGACAGCAACAAGAGAAACAAAACAGACTTTGTTCTGTGGTTTACCAAATCAAAATTTGACGATCAGGAGCTTAAATGGGAGAGCCCCTGGGGACGCGGTTATCCCGGATGGCATATCGAGTGCTCATGCATCGGTATAAAGCATCTCGGTGAGTATATGGACATCCACTGCGGCGGCGTGGACAATATCTTCCCTCATCACACCAATGAGATCGCACAGAGCGAAGCTTACCTCGGACATCAGTGGTGCAACTACTGGTTCCATGTTCATCACCTTGTCGAAAAGGACAAAGGAAAGATGAGCAAGTCCAGCGGAGAATTTTTGACCGTATCCCTGCTTGAAGAGAAGGGATATGATCCGCTTGCATACAGATTCTTCTGCCTGCAGTCCCACTACCGCAAGCCTCTTGAATTTTCTTACGAGGTTCTCGACCAGATGAGCGCCGCATATCAGAAGCTCCTAAAGCGTGTGGGTGAGCTTAAGGAAGACGGTGAAGTCGACGATAAGGCATTCGCAGAGTACCGTGAGAAATTCCTGAATGCACTGACCGATGATATCAATACATCCATGGCGATCACCGTTCTCTACGATGTTCTCAAGGCAGATATAAATGATGCGACCAAGCGTGCGCTTGTTGCCGATTTTGACAAAGCACTGTCACTTGATCTTCTTGAAGGTGCTAAGAAGCTGGGTGCGGATAACAGTGTTGATGCCGAACTTGAAAGCTGGATCCTTGAGCGCATCGATGCAAGAAAGGCTGCCAAGAAGGCCAAGGATTTTGCACAGGCTGATGCGATCCGTGAGGAGCTTGCCGCAAAGGGCATCCTCATTGAAGATACCAGAGAGGGTACGAAGTGGAAGAAGGCTTAAAGTATTCGCCCCTGTCGCTTTCTTTCCTGGGTGATGCGTATATGAGTCTTATCATAAGACGCATGCTCCTCGAAAAAGGTGACATGGCTGTCGGTAAATTCCACAAAGCGAGTGTGAAGTATGTCAGTGCCGATTCACAGGCTATGATCTACGACCTTCTTATGGAGAAGGACATTCTTTCCGATGAAGAGAAGGATGTCATGCACCGCGGCAAGAATCATGCCCATCCTTCGGGGAGAGGCACGAACTTTGCAAGCTACAGCAAGGCAACGGGTCTTGAATCACTTATAGGTTACCTGTATATATCGGGAAAGACCGACCGTGCCGATGAACTCATACTGATCGGAGCAGACTATGTCTCAGGAACAGAAAAACAGTAAAGTTAATGAAAATGCAATAGAAGGTCGTAATCCGGTCATTGAAGCCATCCGCGCCGGCAAGGAGATAGACAGGCTCTATGTTCTTGACGGATGCAAGGACGGTGCAATACTCACCATAAAGCGTGAAGCTGCGAAGAAGGATATAGCGATCAAGTATGCCGACAAGGACAGGCTCGATCACATGTCATCCACGGGACACCATCAGGGTGTCATTGCGATCACCGCAGCTTACGAATACAGTGAAGTATCGGATATCTTAAAGAATGCCGAAGATAAGGGTGAGGATCCTTTTATCATCGTACTTGACGGAATCGAGGATCCTTACAATCTCGGTGCCATCATAAGAACAGCCGACCAGGCGGGTGCTCACGGTGTCATCATACGTGCCGACAGAGCGGCTCACCTTACCGCATCGGTTGCAAGGGCAAGTGCGGGAGCGCTCAACTATATTCCCGTTGCGAAGGTCACAAACATCGCCCGAACCATCGAGGAGCTTAAGGAGAAGGGACTCTGGTTCGTATGCGCGGCAATGGACGGGGATCTTATGTACGACCTGAATCTCACCGGTCCCATCGGACTTGTTATCGGAAACGAAGGCAGCGGTGTGACGAGACTTGTACGTGAGAAATGTGATATGACGGCTTCGATCCCGATGAAGGGACAGATCGATTCGCTCAATGCTTCCGTTGCATGCGGAATACTCAGTTACGAGATCGTAAGAAGACGAATGAAGGGCTGAATTTGAAACAGACTTCCGTTAAAAACAAAACGCTTTTTCCGGACTATTCCCGTATGAGCGATGAGGAACTTATATCCAGGATGCGTGAGGTGACTCACGAATTTCCCGCGATAGCAAACCACCTCATCGCAAGACATACGGGTCTTGTTAATTACATAGTAAATACATTCACCATCATTTCCTCGGACCGTGACGATCTGATCCAGGAGGGAATGATAGGTCTTTACGATGCGATCGTTAAATACGATCCTTCAAGGGGGGCGTCGTTCAGAACGTATGCTTCCATTGAGATAAGAGGCAATGTATTCAATGCAATCCGTTCAAGGAACAATCAGAAGAACATCCCGCTCAACAATTATCTGTCGGTCGATATGACCGGAGGCATCACATCCCCGGAACTCGGTTCGTATTTCATTCTTCCTTCCAACGAT
Source organism: Lachnospiraceae bacterium (assembly GCA_017964745.1). Taxonomy (GTDB): domain Bacteria; phylum Bacillota; class Clostridia; order Lachnospirales; family Lachnospiraceae; genus AC2028. The sequence continues at coordinate 2,804 of JAGCRJ010000087.1, read as the reverse complement.
ATGACGCCCGAGGAGACCGCGATATTCGATGAGATCAAGGACCGGCTTGCATTCTGCATCAATAACGAACTTACGGAAAAAGAAAGACACTGCTTAACTCTGAAGATAAGCGGTGCCTCCGTAAAGGAAATATCCGATATCATGAGCCTCTCCGAAAAAGCGGTGGAGACCGCGCTTTCGAGAGCAAGGAAAAAACTCAAAGAGATATACTGAAAAATTATTTTTTCGGGAGAGGTGTTTCGATCAGCTTCAGTCCGAATCTGTCCACCAGCTCCATTGCTTTCTTTTCCGTTTCGGGAACATCTATCATTCTTACATGATGCGCATCGAGAGCCATCACCACATCATTTCCGGTCTTGCCTGCGATCTCCCAGAAGAGGGGATTGGGATAATTTCTGTTTTCACCGACTCCGAGGAGGTTTATCTCGAGCGGTACTTTGTGATCGTATGCATATTCACAGATGCGGCTCATTTCCTTCTGATAGAAAAGATCGTCGCCCTTGAAGTTGATAAGGTCGGGATGTGCAAGATATATGAATCTTCCGGATTTAAGTCCCTCGAGAGCCTGATCTACGTACTGTGTGACTCTTGAAGGGTCATCTGTCTCTTCGCCGGCCCATACTCCGTCATACTGGTTGTTCAGGCAGTGCTGCCCGAGGATGAGATACTCGAGAGGGTAACCTTCAAGGAAATCCATGAGCTTTGAAAAAAGCTGCGGATAGAATTCGACCTCGAGACCGAAATAGATATTTATCTTATCCTTGTATTCCTTTTTGAGGGAAAGGATGGTATCGGTGTAGTCGTCCATCTGATCGAGATCCATGCGCATTCCTTTGGATGAGTATCCGTCCGGGAAGGGCATTGGAGTATGATCTGAGAATCCGAAATCAGTCATTCCGATACGTATGGCTTCTTCAATATATTCTCTTTCAGTGCCGGTCGCATGGCCGCACCTTGTCGTGTGTGCGTGGAGATTTATTTTCATGATATATCCCTGGATTAAATATTTGAACCAAAGAGTACTCTAATGTAATTCATATCAAAATTCAAGGTTTGACCGCATTTTTAACAATGTTATAATAAATCCGTAAAGGATCTTCGGACGCATTCGCATCCGGGATATGGAGACGATATGAAGAAAAATCTTATTAAGCTGATAATGACCTTTGCAGCTGCCGCCCTTGTCTGCCTGATCTATTCCGGCAAGGCTGAGGCTGCAGTAAAGACCATGCCCGACGGAGGGCTTTTCGATCCTTCCTTTTACGCTGCTACCTATGATGATGTTTACAAAGCATTCGGAATGAACGAAGCTCTTTTGTACCAGCATTATCTTCTCTGCGGCATGAAGGAAAGAAGACTTCCCTATGCGGGTTATGTTTATCCGACGGTTCCCACACAGAGCATTTCGGGAAGCGATTCCAAGACCGTGCTGAAGATGCCGGACGGAACTCTTTTCGATCCCGAGTTTTATGTGAAGAAGTATCCCGATGTTGTCGCGATATTCGGAACCGACCCGATGCTTCTCTATGCACATTATGTTTATTACGGAATGGCGGAGGGAAGACTTCCTTACGAAGGATATCAGGCATCACAGCTTAAGCTTACTTTTTCCACAACAGGTGCGATAGCGGATTGTTATACCGTGGATGACATCATCTCAGGAGTCAGACAGGCCGCCAAGTACAGGGTCACGAATCTTAAGATCTACGATCACTGGAGCAGCGGCGTTTCGGCGGAAACGCTTCCCGTACTCGTGACCGGACAGCTCGGATATGTACAGAATGTCTACGGCGTAAAGAGGATCACCTGTTCAAAGACACTTATCTACGGTGACGTTACCAATCTCATAATCGAAACGGACGTAACACTTAAGTTTTAAGTTATTAAGTAAATGATCACTGACCCGGATGCCGAAAGCTTCCGGGTCGTTTTTATGTGATGCATACGATCATTTTTCTGTTGACGCGTAAACTCTGTCGTGATATAAACGACTTGTAATCAATCTTTTGTTCTTTATTCATTTTGTTTCTGAAATTCGTATTCCGAAACATACCATTGTTTAAGATCTGAAAAGAGAGTTTTTGTTTATAGAATATTTTTCTATTTTTTTCTGAAAGGAATCCGTACTTTATATGAGAGAAAAACTTCAGAGCTTTACCCTTTCCCAGCTTAAGGAGATTGCAAAATCCGCAGGCCTTAAGGGAATAACCGGACTCAAGAAAGAGGAGCTTATCGAGCGCCTTGTTGAGCTTGATGCAAAAATGCAGTCCGAAAAAGCTGCAAAGGAAGCGGAGGAAAAGAAGGCCGAATCCAAGCCTTCCGAAAAGAAAGCTTCCCCTAAAAAATCCGGCGAAAAGAAACCGGATGAAAAGAAGCACGCAGGCAAAAAGCGTGAAGAAAAGAAATCCGATGATAAGAAGCCCGTTCAGGAGCCCGCAAAGGAAGAAAAGCCCGCTGAGGAAAAGAAGGGTGACGCACCCGCCGATGCTGCTAAAAACAGCCGTGCGGAGAATGCATACGTTCCCCAGGAAGGCGACGAGCCCGCATACGGTATCCTCGAGGTCATGCCCGAAGGCTACGGCTTCATCAGATGCGACAATTATCTTCCCGGCGAAAATGACGTCTATGTTTCACCCGCGCAGATACGTAAATTCGGACTCCGTACCGGTGATGTGCTTGACGGCGTGAAGAAGGCAAAGAGCCCTTCGGAGAAGTTTTCACCCCTTGTTTTCCTTAATACCGTAAACGGCTATCCTCTTTCGGAAGCTATGAAGAGAGTTGCGTTCGAGAACATGACTCCCATC
>JAGCRJ010000086.1 GCA_017964745.1 Lachnospiraceae bacterium | reverse complement strand
GGGCGCCTATACCGGAGGAACCCTCGGAGTGACCAGAGGTAACTTTGACGCTAAGCAATAGGAGAGATCATATATGTCCCTGTGGAGTGACCTTTCCCTGGGTGTCTCGGGACTTCAGGCCAGCAACAACGCGTTAAACACCGTTGCCCACAACATTACCAATGCTGATACCGAAGGCTACACCAGACAACAGGTAGAATTTGACGACAGAAGATATGTAACGATCTCCAAGACAGGAAGTGCTATTTCTTATCAGCAGTCTGGTCTTGGAGTTTATTATTCTAACGTAAAACAGGTTAGGGATTATTTCCTTGACAAAACATATCGTACCGAGCTCGGAAGACAGGAATTCTATGAGGTTTCCAAGAATACCTTAAATGAGATAGAAGACCTTCTCGGAGAGCTTAACGGTGCTTCTTTTCAGGAGTCTTTGTCCGATCTGTGGACCGCAGTCCAGGAGCTGACCAAGGATCCCTGCAATTCCGTTACTCAGGGTGCTCTCGTAAGTGAGGCCGCTGAGTTTCTTGAGCGTGCACAGTCAGTATACAGCGATCTTTCCGGATATCAGGACAATATCAATTTCCAGGTACTTCAGGAAGTCAAGACCATCAACGATTACGGCAAGAAGATCCTGGAGCTCAACACCACTATCCAGAAAATTGAACTTGGACAGGAAAAAGCCAACGATTTCAGGGACCAGAGGAATCTGATCCTTGATAAGCTTGCGTCCATGTGTAATATATCCTATACCGAGGACCAGTACGGTGCCGTTTCGGTTCAGATCGAGGGCGAGGACTTCGTAAAAGGCTCCCTTTGCTTTGAGATGTGGATCGACATCGATTCCCAGACCGGATTCTATACTCCTTACTGGCCCCAGAATTCCAATTATACCGTAGCTCCCGGCGGAGACCCCAAGAATACCGACAATACCATCTTTTCCTATGACGGAAAGAAGGGCGACCGTATCTATAATATCGAAGCCGCACATGTCTTTGACTTAAGCAGGGGAATATCCACCGAAAACGGCACGGACGTAGGAAAGCTCAGAAGCCTTCTCTATGCAAGGGGCGACCACAGGGCTGACTACACCGATATCAGGTTCTACGACGACATCAAGGATTCCGTCCTTATGAACATACAGGCTGAGTTCGATCAGCTGATCCACAATGTCGTTACCTCGGTAAACGGCGTTCTGGAAACGGCAGCAGGCGTAAAGACCCTCGCCGCACCCACCGCATCGACCCAGACCACCAATCCCAACGCTCCCGATTACTACGATCCCGCGGACCTTGCCCTTTACAATGCCATCAAAGCCGCAGATCCCAAGGCTTATGACGGAAAGGAATACAAGGTATACGAGGACGTCGATGACGGCTTCAACTATATGGAAAGCGCGGACGGATCACCCTTACAGCTTTTCCAGAAGTCCACTACCGACGGATATACAAAGTACGACCTGAGCTCATCCGGTCTCGGCACCTACTGGGTATTCAACGAAGAAGAGATGCCCAAGCTGAACAGCCGCGGACAGGTTGTCGATTCGAACGGATATGTTGTGGACCAGTCGGCTCTGGCAGACCTTAAGTACAGCCTGTACTCCGTATCCAATACCCGTATCAACCAGAACCGTCTTCAGACTCCTTCGCTCCTTGGCTTCAGGCTTAAGGACGGCTCCGAGGATATCGCCACCATGACGGCCCTCAAGAAGGTCTTCACCGATGAGAAGTATACCCTTAACCCCACGGTCATCAAGAAGGTCAATCTCAACGATTATTACAGTGATCTTGTCTCACAGGTATCCAATTCCGGATACATGTACAACAGCATCTATGAGAACCAGGCCAAGACCGTATCCGCAGCCGAAAGCGCAAGAGATCAGGTTGAAGCGGTATCAAGCGACGAGGAACTCAGCAATATGATCAAGTACCAGAGTGCCTACAACGCTTCCTCGAGGTTCATCAATGTCGTAAACGAGATGATCTCGCACCTTCTCAACAGTCTTACCTGATAAAGGAAGGAAAATGCCCGAAAAGACACATATTTACGCAAATTTCAGCGGGGAGACCTTAAGTCTCCCCTTCTTTTTACCGATATAATTATTGTGAAACCGTAGGAGGACTTTGCATGAGTTCACAATTCTTTGGATTAAATATTGCATATTCCGGATTGCTCGCATCCAATGCGAATCTGAATACCACAGCCAATAATATAGCCAATGTACAGACGGAAGGTTACAGCAGACAGGCGGTCGATACCCAGGCAGCCTTTCCTATCCGTACTTTCCAGACCTACGGATGTGCCGGCGCGGGCGTCGACACTCTTTCCGTTGAGCGTATAAGGGACGGTTTCTACGACCAGAAGTACTGGAACAACAACTCCAAGCTCGGTGAATACAACATGAAGCAGTATTACATGAGAGAGCTTGAAGATTATTTCTATGACAGCGGAACGAACGGCGGCTTTTCACAGATCTACGACAAGCTCATGACCACGGCTCTCCAGGAGATCATGAAGGATCCCGGATCATCGAGTGCTAAGAGCCAGTTCGTCGGATACGCCGGACAGCTTACCGATTATTTCAACCAGATCGTCGGAAATCTTCAGAATGTTCAGAAGGACGTAAACTCCGAGATCAAGATCAAGATAGACGATATCAACTCCATCTCCACCGAGATCGCTACCCTCAACGAGCAGATCACCACAATAGAGATGGGCGGCCAGAAGGCCAACGAGCTCAGGGACAGAAGAGACCTCCTCGTCGACAGACTCTCCGAGATAGTCGATGTCGAGACCGAAGAGCTCCCCGTATATGACAAGAACGATCCCGAGAGAGAGACCGGTGCCTACAGATACATAGTAAAGATCGCAGGCGGACAGAGCCTTGTGGATGCCAAGGAGCATAACGATCTTACCTGCGTCGCAAGGGAAGATTTCGAGAAGGTCAATATGACCGATATCAACGGCCTTTATGATGTCTACTGGGAGAACGGCGAGAAGTTCAAGCTCTCCAACGCAAGACTCGGCGGAGAACTCAGGGGACTCGTAGAGCTCAGGGACGGAAATAACGGCGAATACTTCAGCGGAACCGTTATCGATACCCAGGTCAACGGATACAACGATCCCGAGACCGGAGATCACGATACCGTAACCGTACAGGTAACCAATGATTACCTTACCGACCTCAATACATGTAACCTTTCCGACCAGGGCGGAATCATAAACCTCGGAAATACCGAATTCTACTATGATTCATGGTCATACAGCGTAGATATCGATGCGAGCGGAAACGCAACCTATACTTATAAGTTCGTTCTCAGCAATAAGCAGCAGCTCAATCCCAGACACGTCACCAACGACCGTGTGGGAAAGCCTGCCAAGATAGGTGAGAACATCAAGTACGAGGGAATTCCCTACTACATGAACCAGTTGAATGAGTGGGTAAGAACCTTCGCGGAGAAGTTCAACGATATCCTCAAGCAGGGCAATCAGACCGATGCTCATCCGGAAGGAACCGGAATGATAATGTTCACCGGCAACATGCCCGTTGATGATCAGCAGTACTTCTTCCCCAATCAGACGGGAACCTGGAGAGCCGATACTCTCCTCAGGGCATATACGTCAAAGGAAGACACCGTAAAGCAGTCAACCTACGGAACGAGCATCACGGTAGATGTTACGGATGACAGCTACTACAAGCTCACCGCGGAGAATTTCTCCATACTGACCGCAATGGTCAACGATCCGACTCTTATGACCAACAAGTTCAAGGCGGGAGACGGAGTGGAACAGAACGATCTGCTTGAAGCACTTAAGGACATGACAAGCGAGAAGGACATCAATTCCTTCAGGGGAAGCACCGCTTCGGGATTCCTCGAGGGAGTTCTCTCAGATGTAGCTCTCGGTGCGGCAGCGGCAAATACCGGAGTTGCAAGCTACGAATCGGTTCAGCAGGCTATAGGAAACGTAAGACTTTCCGTATCCGGCGTGGATGAGGACGAAGAAGCCGTCAATCTGGTCAAGTTCCAGAACGCTTTCAACCTCTCCTCCAAGATGATCTCGGTTTTCCAGGAAATATACAAGAGACTGATCCTCGAAACCGGAGTATAATTGAAGCATAGTGAAGGAAGGAACCTTCACTGACAGTTCGACAGGGATGTCTGACCAAGAGCGGAAAACCCGCAGGAGGCAGATATGCGTATTACCAATAAGATAATGCAGAGGAACAACCTCTCCAATATCAACACCAATAAGATCCTCGAAGACAAACTCACCAGCCAGCTTTCATCGGAAAAAAAGATCATAAGACCTTCCGACGACCCTGTTATCGCTATCAGGGCTCTTAGGCTGCGTTCAAACGTTACCGAGGTAACCCAGTACTATTCCAAGAACATCCCCGATGCCACCAGCTGGCTTAAAGTAACAGAGGATGCTCTTTCTTCCCTTTCTTCAATAATCACTTCCTGCCAGAATGACTGCACCAAGGGCGCAAACGGCGACCTTACCAGTTCCGACAGGAACACCATTCTCGAAGAACTCAAGGCTTTTTCAAGCGAGATCTACAAGACCGGTGATGCGGATTATGCCGGAAGATATGTATTTACCGGATACAGGACCGACACCTCTCTTTCCTTCCAGAAGCAGACCTACATGAGATATCAGATGACCGAGCAGGTCGACCGTACCGCGATCGACAGCGTAACCCATGTAAACCAGGGCGATATCGCCACCTGGACCGCTGCCAATTTCGACGATGCCACCCATTCCGGCATTACCGAGCAGCCCATAAGCCAGTCCACCTGCTACAGATTCAGGCTTTCATATGACGATCTTGATGATGTGGGCGATTACAGAAGCGATATGCTTTCCGCCGAGCCCATCATCCAGTACTATGATGCAGCCGGAACTCTTCAGACCATAAACGGAATGACAGCATATAAGTCAACGGATATCATCCCCGGTGCAAACCCCGGCGATCCCAGCACGGACCCTTACTCGCTTGCCGCAACCGATGACGATGCGGTCATCTATCTGTCTGATACCGGAGAGATCCTCCTCGGAAAGAACGTATACGACAAATTGATGGCTACCAAGGACGATGCGACTACCGGAGATAAGGACGAGTCCCAGATCCTGATCACTTATCAGAAGACAGAGTTCAAGGCTGAAGACCTCCGCCCCCAGCACTTCTTCAGAAGCGCATCCATGGAAGGCGAGATGGTAGGAAATACATTTAATGTAGATAGCACTTCATTATTAAGGTATAATGAATCTTACCTGGATACGACCCTGGAAAGACAGTCCATCGAGTACGATGTAGGCTTCAACACCACCATCAGAGTCAATTCCACCGCAGATGAATGCTTCAAGCTCGGGATCGGAAGAGAGATAGATGACCTTGTCAATGCAATGCAGGCAGTTGTTGATCTCGAGACCACCATCGCAGACATTGAGAAGAAGCTCGAGTCCACCACGGCTCCCGCTGACAGGACCATCCTTCAGAACCAGCTCGATGCGGCAAACAAGGCATTCACTTATCAGAAGGACATCGCACAGAAGCGTTTCGAACAGGGAATAACCGCAATGCAGGGATACCTGAACGACACCAGCCTTGCGATCACCAATAACGGAACAAGATCTTCAAAGCTCGCTCTCATCGAGTCCAGGCTTCAGAACCAGAAGACCACATTCGAGACTCTTCAGAGCCAGAACGAAGATATTGATATCACCGAAGTCGCGATCGGACTTGAAAGCGCAAGCGTTACTTATGAGGCCGCTCTGATGGCTACAAGCAAGATAATGCAGAATACTCTGCTTAATTATCTGTAAGGGAAAGGAGACCATATGCTTATCAAAACCAAGATTTTCGGAGAAGTAGAGATCAGTGATGAGAAGATCCTTACATTTGAGGACGGAATCATAGGATTCCCCGATCTCAAGCATTTTACTCTTATCCATGATGAGGAGAAGGGAAACGACGCAGGTATCAGATATTTCCAGTCCATAGAGGAGCCCGGCTTTGCAATGCCCGTTATGAATCCTCTTATGGTATGTGAGACATATAATCCCCAGGTCAGCGAAGAGCTTCTTTCTGATCTCGGAAATCTGAGCGATGAGAACATCGTTGTACTCGTAACCGTTACCGTTCCCACCGACCTCACCAAGATGACCGTTAACCTTCAGGGACCCATCATCATCAATTCCGATGAGAAGAAGGGAGCCCAGATAATCGTCGAGGGTAACGACTACCCCGTAAGATTCCCCATTTATGACATCCTCAAGGCCAGAAAGGAGGGCAACTAAGATGCTTGCACTTTCCCGTAAAAAAGGAGAGGCACTGGTCATCAGCAACAACATCGAAGTGACCATCCTCGAAATAAAGGGAGACCAGGTCAAGATAGGCATCTCGGCTCCCAGAGAAGTACCCGTATACCGTAAGGAGATTTACCTCCAGATCCAGGATTCCAACAAGGCTGCTACCGACGTTTCGGGAATGCAGGCTCTCAAGGATCTCTTGGGCTAAGACAATTACTTTTAGGGCGGTCTTTCAGACCGCCCTGTTTTCTTGACAATTGCCTGTTTTCCCGATAAAATGGGTACTTGCACATAGGCGAACCGTGTTTGCCGTGCGCTAAATCTTCTTATAAGGACAGAAAGGGGACACCTAATAATGGAAGATACTAATAAGCTTACAAAAGAGGGACTCAGACAGTACGAGGACGAACTCCATGACCTCAAGGTAAACCGCCGTCAGGAGATCGCACAG
>JAGCRJ010000085.1 GCA_017964745.1 Lachnospiraceae bacterium | reverse complement strand
TCAAGACCGGTTTTCCGCTTGATGCCGTATTCCTCGATATCGAGATGAAGGGAATGGACGGTATGGCGACTGCGAGAACAATCAGGTCATATTCAAGGGATATCCCCATTATTTTCATGACAAGCCATACGGAAATGGCAATGGACGGCTATGAGGTCGGTGCGTTCAGGTTCCTGGGTAAGCCCGTTGACAGGGAGAAGCTCAGGGAGACTTTAAAGGATCTCGAGAACAGGATAAAGGTTGAAGAGAAGATAGTTCTGAGGGTGGACGGTGAGGAAGTCATCCGTCCGGTATCTTCGCTTGTTTATATAGAGGCAGCGAACAATTCGACAAGGTTTGTTTTCGCAGGTGACAGTGCCGAGGTGAGGATGAAGTTCGCCGAGGGCATGAAGCTTGTGGATGCCGTGTCGAAGGATTTCTTCAAGTGCCACCGTTCCTACTATATAAATCTTGCGAGGGTTTCAAAGCTCGGAAGCGGCGATGTGAACATGGATAACGGTGACATGCTTCCGGTATCTAGAAGCGCCGCACAGGATGTAAAGCAGAGGCTTTTTGAATTCATACGGAGAACGGGAAGATGATGTACATATTCACGATAATACTGCCTGCGATACTGTATGCCCCTCTGAATGTTTACTTTATCGCGGAGGTTCTCAGGTACAAGATAAGAAAACCTGTACGCACTTATGTCGTGGCGGTCGTCATGGGTGCGGTCATGGGCCTGATCATGTCCCTTGTTACCGCAGAACCTGAATATGATCATATCTCCGTGTCTGATATTGCGATCGCTCTGTCCTCGATCTTTCTGATGATATACATTGGAATCCATATGGTCGAGAAGAAGTGGAAGAGGATATTCATTGTCTTTATGTCCATGGATATCCTTACGGATCTTAATTCGCTTCTCGGAGGTCTCAGGGAATCGATCTTTGCATCGTATGAAGATACGGGACTTTCCGTTTACCTTCAGTATACGGTCTATAGCATTCCCGCGATCATCTGTGAGTATATTCTGTTCTGCCTGATAGCAAGGTTCCGCAAGAAGAAGGATGACTCACCTCTTCCGCTTTCCCTTGTGCTGGGACTTTTCATACTGCTGAACATCTTTGCCGCATTTGTTCCGATCGTGGATTTCCACAGACAGTCCTATATTACCCAAAGTCCCGTTTATTTCATTTTTATGCTCTCGGCACTTGCCTTTGTCACGATGATATTCTATATAAGGGCGGCCCGGAAGGAGAGACAGGATCTGCTCGAGATAAACCGCGTGAACGGAGAACTGGTGGAGTCGGAAGCAAGATACTTCGAAGCCAGTGCGGAGGCGAATAAGAAGATCCGTTCCATGAGGCATGACATGAAGAACAATATGCAGGTTCTGTCCATGCTCCTGGAAAAGAAAGACTATGATGCGATGAAGGAATATCTGGGTGAGATGACGCAACAGATAGAAAGTGCGGATGTCAGCGCCCACACCGGGGATACCATCGCGGATGCGATAATCTCGGATAAGAAGAGCAAGGCGGAAAAAGCGGGGATAACCTTAAAGGTTTCGGGAGTTATTACGGATATCGATCTTTCCCCCGTGGATATGTGCAAGATCCTGGGAAATATCCTGGATAATGCCATAGAGGCGGTCTCGGATGCAAGATTCGTGGATCTCGATCCTTCATACAAGGTGATAGAACTGAGCTTCAAGAAAACAGAGAAGTTCTTCATGATATCCATGGTCAATCCATGTATCGATGCTCCCGTTTATGTCGGAGACACCATCATCTCCTCCAAGGCGAATAAATTCGAGCATGGGTTTGGACTTAAGAATGCCAGGGAAGCCGCATTAAAATACGGCGGGGATATGTCCGTGGAATGCCTGCCCAAGCCTTACGGACATGAGTTCGTTACCGAATTCGTATTTCCCATATAAAGAAAGTGACCGGTCTGCGCCCCGGAAAGGTGCGGACAGGTCACTCGAAAAGATCCATGAGGAAGGAGTTAGCGTCGAGCCACTTCTTCCTTTTTTTGTAATCGGGCATACGGGATTCGACCTCGGCCCAGAATTCCTTCGAGTGGTCCATGTGAAGCCTGTGGCAGAGCTCGTGTACGATAACGTAATCTATAGCCTCGGGCGGGCACATCATTAGTCTCCAGGAAAGGGAGATGGTGCCGTCGGGTGAGCAGGAACCCCAGCTCTTTTTTGCACCGGATATCCTTGTCCTTCGGAAGGGGATGCCGGTGCTTTCGCTTATAAGGGCAAGCTTTGCGGGAAGGTATTCTTTTGCCTTCTTTTTAAGCCATTTGATGTATTCCTCTTCGCCTGCGCCTTCCGGGAAGATGATCTCATTTTCCGTTTTGGTCGTGCGGGTCTTTCCGCCGATGTGAACGGTGAGGTTTTCACCGAGATAGGGGAGGTGCCCGCCTTCTTCGACTTTGATGTCTTCATGGGCCTCGGCAAAAGCGACTGCCTTGGTATAGTGGATCCTGATCCAGCGCCTGTGGTCGCTTAAGAATCTGAGGATGTCGCTTTCGGTTGCACGAAGGGGAACCGTCACAATAAGAGTCCCGCCTTTATCGAAGGTCATCGAAAGGCGGGATGTTTTCTTATATTCAACTGATACGGGAATGCCCGCAAATGTACTTTCCATTACTTGTTTATCTGAAGGCCTGTCTTTGCAAGGACGAGACTTAAGAGCTGATCCTTCTGATCTCCTACGCAGCGGAAGGGGATGAGAAGCGCCTGCATCGCGCTGAAAGCAAGGTATACATGTTCTTCATCGGTACGGATCTGCTCGATATCCTTCCACTCGATCCTTCTTGTGGTGGAAGGGGTGTATTCCATGATGCAGTCATCGTTAAGATCAATGGTAGCTTCGGTTTCGTAGGGAAGCTTTGCGTTTTTTTTCATCAATTCGATCTTTTTGCGGATCTTCTTTTTCATCCTGCTGTCATAGGAAAAGACCAGGTATGCGTAAAAAGCCGTTACCGCTGCGATCTCGATGACGGTGAGTATGGGACCTGAATCCAGGGTGCAGATGAAGATGATGATCACGACCCACAGGATCACATGCAGGACTTTTCCCGCCATTATGGTATCCCTGCCCTGTTTCGTTCCGAACTGGTGGGAGATGTTGAATGCGATATAGTCTTCGTCGTTAAGGTTTACGGTTACTCTCATGATCCCTCCGGTGGCCGGCATTCTACGCCTGTCTTGATCTTACTTAAGCTCAGTGAAAGAGACCTTACGTGGTAAGCTCGTCGAAGCTTACGGTAAATGAGGACAGTGAACCCTTGACGATCAGGTTTATGACGGGAGCACCCTCGGGTCCTTCCTGGGAATAATTAAAGTGCTCCGATCCGTCGCTCTTTACGGTAACATCAGCGGGAAGGTCGATATTTACTTTGCCGCAGATCGATGTGATATCAACGTTCAT
>JAGCRJ010000084.1 GCA_017964745.1 Lachnospiraceae bacterium | reverse complement strand
GACCTTGCATGCCCATACTTCGGCGAGGACTTCCTCTTCGGTGGGTCTGTTGCCCGGATCGGTGATGGAAAGGTAAGCTTCCATTCCGTCGGGTGAAAGGACTATCTTGAAGGACTGTCCGACAGGAGCCGTCTCGATATCCTCTTCAATGAGCTTTCCGAGCTTGTCGAAATCGATGGTCTCGGATGAGGATGAGATCTCGGTTGCCTTGTTGACCGCTTCGTTGAGTGCTTCACGCTTCCTTCGCATATCGCTCGCGGAGAACCTGAGCAGCGCATATGAGCTTACGTCGTGGCCCTCTTCGAGTCCGAGCCTTATCTCCTTCATCTGCGGAGCGAGGAAGAGCGGATTCGAATATTTGCTTACATCGATCTGCTTTTCGAGTCCGAGTCTTATCTCCCTCATCTGACGCCAGTCATAGGCTTCGTTGCAGTAGGGAGTTATGTCGAGTCCGAGTTCAAGGCCGCGTCTGAGTTCCTCGATGGAGGGTGCCCTGAATTCGAGCTTTAAGTACTTTTCGATGGGGATCTTCTTGGTGAGGGAAAGTCTGATCTGCTCGAGCTGGTCATCCCTGTATCCCTCTTCTATGTATTTCATGATATCCACGCCGTCGCGTCTGGACTTGCGGATCTGTCTTGCGACAAGGGGAGGATATTTCAGAAAGTCGGAAACATCCACGCCGCTTTCAAGACCCTTCCTGATCTGGCGCATCGCATGGAAATTTATCCCGGGTTTCGCATAAAGGGAGATGTCGAGCTTTTCTTCGAGACCGATCCGGATCTCTTCCATCTGGAACCAGTCAAGCTCGGGATTTCTAAGCGCACTAACATCAAGACCCTTCTCAAGCGCCAGACGGATCTCTCTCATCTGGATCGCAAGGAATTTAGGATCCTCGTAAACGCTCGTATTAAGGCCTTTTTTCTTGCCCTCCTGGATCTCAAAACGCTGGTCCGGAGTATAGAGCGTACTTGCTTCAGCCATATCTCGTCTCCCGGGGCGAAAATAACTTCACACAGTTACTAAAGATTATATCATCTGAGCGCCGTATTCTCCACAGGATTTAGAGATTTTTAAGCCGATTTTTGCTGATTTTCGCTTTCCTTTCCGGGGATGAAAAAAGCGGACAGGATTATCTCCTGTCCGCCTCAATGAATCTGTGTATTTACATCTGGTGTCTTACGACCGCGTATTCGTCATCGTTCCTGTAATACGGGCACTCCGCATGGGGATTTACGCTAATCCTGTAGGCATCGTCTTCGTCCATCGAGACCATGCAGTCATAGGATTCGTCATCCTCGTCATATACGTAGTTGACACAGGTGTCACATGAATACATTATTACTTCTTTTCTCCCTTGGTGTTGGAGGGCTTAACAAGTACCATGCAGAGTACAAGTGCCAGGATGTAGAGAGCTCCGGTCACATAGAGTACGTTCTGGTATCCTGCGGGATTGAGCTTAACGTCAACGCCGTTAATGTTCTTGGTGATGAACTCGCCGGTGTGGTTAACGATGTAGGTTGCAAGCTGGTTTCCGGAAAGTCCGGCAAATGCCCAAGCGGAAAGGGTGATTCCGTGGATCGCAGAAATGCTGCCCATTCCGTAGTGGTCGGAAAGGAGGGTGGGAACGTTGGAGAAGCCTCCGCCGTAGCCTGCATTTACAACGAAGATGAGGATGAGTACAAGTGCGATGAGGACTGCCTTGCCTTCGCCTCCCTTGATTCCGTTGGTTACTATTACAAGTGCCGTGAATATGATCGAAAGGCTGAATATGATCTTGTAGATGGTGTTTCTGTCCTTCTGGAAATCAGCCCAAGCGCTGAATCCGAGTCTTCCGCCCGCATTGAAGAGGGAAGAGATGGAAGAAATGAGTCCCGCATAAGCAACAAGGCCGAGGCACTTAACGATCGCCTTCTCCTGGGAGATGATCGCAAGTCCGCAGGTGATGTTGATGTAGAACATAAGCCAGATACCGATGTAGTTGGTAAGGGGCTTGGTCTTGAGGGTCTCCATGATGCCGGGCTTCTTTTCGCCGGCTGCGGGCTCGTGCCAGTCAGCAGGCTTTGCAAGAATGAGGTGTCCGCAGAACATCATTACCGCATATACGCAAGCGAGGATGATGAACATTACCCATACGCCGTTTTCGCTGGAAGCAAGGATCCTGGTCATGATGGGGCTTGCGATAGCCTTTGCGAGACCGAAGCCTGCAACGGCAAGTCCGGTTGCGAGTCCCTTGTTGTCCTTGAACCAGAGCATAAGGGTCTTAACGGGTGAAAGGTATCCGGTTCCGAGTCCTACGCCCATGATGAATCCGTAGCTTACATAGATTCCGATGAGAGCAACGGGGCTGTGGGGATGGGTTCCGCCGTATCTGATGAATACACCGGTAAGAGCCATACCTACCGAGAAGCAGATGGTTGCGATGAGTGAAGACTTGTGGATGTCCTTCTCAACGACATTTCCGAGGAATGCAGCGCTCATTCCGAGGAAGAAGATTGCGAATGAGAATGCCCATTCTACAGCGCTCTTCTCGTACTGGATGTAGTCTGCGATCTCCTGTGAAAATACCGACCAGCAGTAAACTGTACCGATACTGCAGTGAAGGAGAAGTGCGGGGATAGCTGCGCGGCACCACTTATTGGTGCGCCATCCACCCTGTTTTGTTGATTCAGCCATTTTAAAAACCTCACTTAATATGATTGATACTTTAAGGGCTTTTTAGCCCAAATCCTGTAAAAGATTAGCACTTACGCGGTAAAAAAGCAACGAAAACGGATTCCTTAATATATATTTTTTGAGGATCCCGCCGGACCTGTTTTCGAAATCTGACTTATTCTTTGCCGGATTCCTTCTCCAGAGCCGCGTAAATATCCCTTTTTCCGACGCCTCTGTCCTTCGCGGCGGCCTTCATGGCTTCCTTGCGGTCCATGCCCTTATCCTCGTACATCTTCACGTGCTCGGATACGGAAATCTCTTCCCAGCGGGCTTCTTCCTCCGCCTTGATCTCCGAGGCATCGCGTCCTTCGATGACAATGACATATTCGCCCCTGGGCTCTTCGGTCTCGTATTTGGCGATCGCAGCTTTTACGGTGGTGCGGTCGATCTCTTCAAACTTCTTGGTAAGCTCCCTGCAGAGGGCTATCTTCCTGTTTTCGCCACCGTTAAGGGATTTCGCAAGGTCATCGAGCGTGCCCTTAAGGTGGTGGGGAGCTTCGTAGACGATCATGGTCCTGGTCTCGTTTTCGAGGCTTTTGAGAACCCGGGCTCTTTCCTTTTTGTCGCGGGGAATGAAGCCTTCGAAGACAAAACGTCTTGTGTTAAGCCCCGAAAGCGTGAGTGCGGTGATGCATGCGCAGGGTCCGGGATGGGAAGTTACGGTTATGCCCGCTTCGGCGCACATCCTGACAAGGTCCTCACCGGGATCCGATATAGCGGGGGTTCCGGCATCCGTGATGAGTGCGATGTTCTTGCCCTCACGTAAGGTTGCTATCAGCGACATTGCCTTGTCGATCTTGTTGTATTCGTGATAGCTGGTCATCGGGGTATGGATACCGAAATGGTTGAGGAGCTTGATGGAATTTCTCGTGTCCTTCGCAGCAATTAGGTCAACACTTTCAAGGCATTCCCTGATCCTCGGGGACATGTCGCTTAAGTTGCCTATGGGAGTTGCACACAGATAAAGTATTCCGTCCATATCGTTTCGCGGAGCCTTCCGCTCCGTAAGTTTATTTCCCGCTTCGGGTCATCCGTAATTTCGGCGG
>JAGCRJ010000002.1 GCA_017964745.1 Lachnospiraceae bacterium | reverse complement strand
TTGAGAACGCCCTGTTCGTATGAGATCATAGCCGCATCGAAAAAAGGAAAAAGCTCCGAAGCACGTACCTTATCCCTTTCATCCGAAAAAGTATTTGTAATGAGGCCGACTTTGAGGCCTCTTTCCTTAAGCCCCCTGAGAGGATCAACAGATTCCTGCGGTATTGCTGAAAAGGTGTCCCCGAGAGCAGCAAGGCGTTTTTCGAACAGCCTGTCCACAGCCTCATCATCATACTTACCTATCTTCCTGAGTGTATCCGCTATTCCATCCCTCATGGTCATCTTTCCGATGCTTCGGTCGTATTCGCTTTCGTGCCAAACTTTCCGGAACTGCGTCAGATCCGCACCTATATCTTCCGCCATATTTTCACTGAAATATGTCCTCCCTTCAAAAAGAGTGACAAGAGTTTCGAACATGTCGAAGATAACCGCTTTGATCATGTATTTCTCCTTTTCGGATTATAATATATAATGGACCGGAGGTGAAAAATATGAAAATCAGACCTGCTTTGAACGTACTGCTACTTGTAGGATGGATCTTTTCCATAGACGGTTTCGTCTTTGCCGCAATAGGTATCCTTTATTTCTTCTTCGGGGACAGGTATTCGGTCGAAGGTTCATTCGACGATCCCGTAAAGAATTTCTATATGCTGACCGGAATATTTACCGCGATGGGCCTCTTGTTCCTCGCAGTGGGAATGGGATTCGTCATCCATGAGTTCCGTAAGAAACTCAGACGGAAAGCCCTTTTGAATACCGGCTACCGCATCTGTGGAACAATAAGCGAGACATATCCCGACAAAAAAATCACCATCAACGGTATCCATCCCAACTATGTCGTTTGCAGATATGAAGATCCGGTCACCCTCAGGACAGAGTTCTACAGGAGCCTCAATTACTGTGTGGATCTAAACGATGCCATAGGAATGACCGTTTCCATATACCTTGATCCAAACGACCACAGCATCTATTATATGGATTTCGACCCGAATTCAATGCCCGTAAAGTACTGATACACTTAATATCTCAAAGGATGTCCGGGCCTAAGCTATAGGCTTATGACAGAAGATACAGCCGTACTTATTGCGCTCCTGCTCTTTTCCGCAGTGCGGACACTTGATCCTGTTTCCGCCGGGCACGCATTTTGCAATCGCATCAAGAACGATAAAGGGCTTTCTGCAATGAGGGCATATCGATGCCTTCTCCGAAGGATCCACACTGACAGACTTGGAGCATTCCGGGCATTTAACGCGTACAAGCTCCGTGTTCTCTCCCCTTATAGCGGTCAGGTGGTCCCTGATATTTTCCGCAATGTTTATAAGCGCTTCGTCCCCCGTAAGGAGCTGGGCCTGCATACGCCTGAATGCAGCGGGCAGGTCATTTATATCCTTGCAGGCAAACATAAGGAGCTTTTGATCATCGGCTTCCTTCAACTTAAAGAATCTTGACCACTCATTTCTTACCCAGACGGCATGGAAATAATCCGCTCTGGTTCCCAGAACGACCATCGCGGGAGCACTTTTCAGTGCCGCGAAAATATACGGCTCGTAGTTTACCCCAAGCTTGTCCTGAAGAGTTTCCCTTGAAAAGAAGACCTTCAGTCCCATTCCCGTGAGCAGTCCGTATAATCTTTCGCCTATCTTACTGTCTTCGGTACGGAGTCCCGTCTCATCATCGGTTTCCTTATAACAGATAAATACGTCATAAGGTTTTTCATTTTTCGCAATGTTCAGATAATCTTCCTGGATCCTTGCTATCTGCGAGGCGGCGGCCTTAAGTTCTTCCTTCTGGATATCATCGGCCATCTCAACAGCTTCGTTAAACGATTCCGAATTCAGTATGCTTTCATCGTTTATCCTGTGAAGCGTGGGAATATATCTCGTCGATGCCGGATCCTGTACATATTCGATTCCGTATTCGCACAGGGTCATTGCCCAGAGTATATCCACGAAAGGAGGATTGCGGTCCAGTATGTCCTCATATATGCGGAATGCCCTGTCAAACTCGCACTGCTGTCTGAGCTCATTTGCCCTGTTCAACAGGTCGATGTACTTTCCGGTCTCACCGCTCACAATATTCGTTTGTCCGCAGTATTCACATGTGCATACGGAATTACCGGGCTTAAGGGGTGCTCCGCAGCACTGGCAGCTTAATGCTTCTACATTCATAGGCTCTCCTACGGCATGGTCCCGGAGTCCGGGATCATACCTCCTTCTGGTTAACGGTAAACTTGATGTCCGGTGCGTACTTTCTTATAAATGCGATCATCTCATCCGCATCGCATCCCAGTGAAAAGGACTTATATGCTTTTTCCTTAAGGGGCTTTTTGGAAGGTGTAAGATATTCACCCTTAGTAACATTTCCGTCAAGATCTAAGACTGAGAACTGCTTTCCGGCAGCTTTAAGATCTACGATCGCGATGCTTCCTATCTCACTTAACTTCCACATCTTAAATCCCGCAAGCGTTCCGGAACCCAGGGTATAGAGCAGCTCATCTTTTTCGCTTATCCTGAAGTCACCGAAGGATTCCTTCGCAGGGTGCTCTTCTTCATACTTTGCAAGAAACTTCTTGTTGGTATTCTTGTCAGCGATAACCGCAAGAACAACAATAACAACAAATACTCCGATCAATAAGATTCCGCCCATTTTCATCTCCTTTACGCTTGCTTGTTTATGTGCATATATCTGTAAAGCTTACGCTTTATCTTCCGCATGCCCTGAATTCTTTTTGAGCAGTACGATAAGCACTATCGCTATTATCCATGCACAGACTATCGTAAACACACCGGTCTCACTGACAAAGTATTTCTTGTCATCTCCCCTTGTGATCACATCGAATACAGCCTGGTCAAAATTATTGTGTGCCGCATGAAGAAACGCTGCGGGCCATATGCTCTTACTTCTGTAAGTAAGGAAACCGGCTATGATTCCCACGGGCACTATGCAAAGAATAAATGCGGGAAGCTTAAACCAAATGGGGCAGCCTTCCATATAATCACCGAATGCAAGCAGGGGCAGATGCCATACCGACCATATGAGACCCGTAATGAACAGGGTTTTTACTTCGCCGAGTCTTTCGCACAGAGCCGGAAGCATGAATCCCCTCCAGCCTATCTCTTCGCCCAGTGCGGATAACAGGCTGATAAAAATTCCTATCACTGTTATCGGTAGCAGATCCATCAGCACCACTCCGAAGGCAACACCGTTATATGCAAAATTCTCGGGATGCATATTCCAGTAGATGATATAGGGAACGAGCAGGTACACAAGCGGAATAAAGATTCCAAGCAGGATATATCTTATCTTGCTGAGCCTGAATCCCAGAAGCGAACCAACCTTTACTTTTTCTCCGGAATCCTTGTTTTCTGCTTTAATGATATTACCGCAAACGATGGCGGCAAATGCCGGAGACCACATAAGTAGAAGCACGCTGATCTGATTGCCGAATACGATATAGAGTGTCTCAAAACTTATGGAAAGTATGATCACGATCGCAAAGAAAACGATCAATACATTTTTGGAATATTTCATTTCATTAAACCTCCGCCTTCAATAATAACATAAAAAAAGAAACAGGGGGGATGCTCCCCTGTTTCTTCATTTATTTGGCGCTGTCGAAAAGTGTTTCAAGTTCATCCAGCCTTTCGGGATTATCTATCCGGTATACGTCTTCCCCGTGTATCAGATAGATGCCGACTATGGTGTATTCATTCGTATATCCGTTTTCATCGGTGAAGGTGAAAACCGTATAATTTTCTGCCATAGCCAGTTCCGGGCGGTCTTCTTCAACTTCCTCAAGCCTAAGTTCATGGATCGCATCCACAACTGCTCTTACCTCTCCTGCATCGTCTGAATGATACTCAGTTTCGTTACCGGAGTCAGAAGAATAAATATCCACTGAAGTCATACAGGGTTCAAGACAGAACAGAAAATACTCACTGTCGAGAGTTGAATTTCTTATCACAAAGATATATTTTCCGGAGGGATCATAATAGATCGGCACCAAACAAAAAGCATCACCGGCAGGCTCCCACATACCTCCTTCGGCAGCATTGAACGGGAAGGTGCACGATCTTGTTATATCTATTTCCCATACCCTTTTATCCGGATAAGCATAATACGGAATCCTTACAATACAGACTTCACCGTATCCGTCATCAGTATATCTAATCTCTCCAAATTCAGAAAAACGCTCGCAGTATTCATGGAATTCTTCTTCGGAAGTTTCAACCTTCAGATTACAGTCAGAGGTGTATCCGTCAACCCAAAGCCGCTCTCCGCGGGTATCGTATCTGCCGAATAATTTACCACCTGCGAATTCATAGTCAGATCCGAGAAGGATTATCCCGCGGTTTGCAATATGTTCCGGCACTTCATCCAGTGCAGGATACGAGGTAATGTTACCGTCGACAGTCCCGCCTGAAAAATCCTCAGTTTCATTTTCATAAAGTTCCTGACCGTTTGCATTTTCATGATCCTGGGAAAGTTTCATGAATAAAGGAATAACTATCAAAAAGATGATGATGATCAGAAAAAGTATTATCAATACCTTTGCGAAGGTAGAAATTTTCTTCATATTATGATCCTCATAAGATTATCATCATAGAAACAGGGGAACAGTTTCCCTTTTCAGGCAATCATCTTAGTTTTTCAAATAGATCTGTCAATCTACCCAGTTTTTCGGGATT
>JAGCRJ010000083.1 GCA_017964745.1 Lachnospiraceae bacterium | reverse complement strand
GGTTGATCATATCTTAAAAATCGCCTGTCTCAGATTCTGTGCATCATATCAAAGATCTCTTCCTTCTGGCACTTGATGGAAACGCCGATCCGCTTTCCAAGGTCATCAAGTCCCGAAACAAGAGTTTCAAATGAATCCTTCATTCCGGAGATATCAACGATCATCATCATGTTGAAATATCCGGATACGATGGTCTGGGATATATCGAGAATATTTACGTTTTCGTTCGAAAGATATGTGCAGGTCTTTGCAATGATACCGACAGTATCCTTACCTACAACAGTGATAATAACTTTCTGCATAACTTCTCCTTTTTAAAGTCGCGTATACGACTGAATTCACTTAAACTTCAATGCACTCGCTGGGAACATCCCTTTTTGCGACGCTTATGTCAAAATCAGAAGCCCTGTAGGGATTGTCTCCCATCGTTATCTCCATCCTTACGGATTCAAAAGCAAGATCGGGATAATTATTTTCTTTGGACAGATGTCCGAGGAAAACCTTCTTGATATTGTCGTTTAAAACCGATGACAAGAGCTTTCCGGATGCTTCATTCGAAAGATGTCCCTTTTCACCGAGTATCCTCATCTTAAGAGGATAAGGATAAGATCCGTGCTCAAGCATCCTTATGTCATGGTTTGCTTCGATCAAAAGCGCATCCATTCCCGACAGGCAGTTACTCGTATAATCGGTGTAACATCCGAGATCGGTACATACCGCGATGTTCTTATCATCCTTACGGAATCTGTATGCAACAGGGTCTGCCGCATCATGTGATATCTTCATTGGATCAACGGAAATATCACCAAGCTCAAACCGTTCATCGCTTCTTACAATATTGAAAAGAGATCTGTCTATGGAGCCGAGGCTCTTCATAGAAAGTATCGCATCAATGGTAGCCTCTGTGGCATACATCGGAACTCCGTATTTCCTTGAGAAAACCCCGAGTCCCTGAATATGGTCGGAATGCTCGTGTGTTATAAGAATTCCGTTTATATCGCTTCCCGTAAGACCGATGGAATTAAGACCTTCTTCCGCTTTCTTTCCGCTGACACCGATATCTACAAGCAAATGTGTGTCATCGGAGCCTACATAGATGCAGTTACCGGAAGATCCGCTGTAGAGCGGGCATAATCTCATTTCTTATCCTCCCATCTTACCTCTATTACATCTCCGTCCTTAAGAGGTTCGAGATACTGGGCTTTATTTCCGTTCAGGAGGGTAATGATACCACGGCCCTTGCTGTCATTAAGATTGAAATTGAGTTTATCGAAGATATCGACAAATACATATTCATCCTTGCCCGTAAGGGTAAATATCCTTCCGTTTGCGGTAACCGAAACCTTATTGTCAACTGCCGGTGCAGATTCCTTGGTTTCGACAGTCTTTTCTTCAACGGACTCTTTTTCCTTAAGATCTTCCTCTTCAGGTTCGGCAAGATTCTCGTAAGTATCTTCTTTGGACTCGGAAGGTTTAAGCTGACCGAGTTCAAACTCGAGGGTAAAACCTTCGTAAACCTTGGTAGTAAGGACCGCAGGAGTCTGATTTACAAGAATGTTATCCGAGATCGGAAGGTCAAGGAATTCACCGATCTGCTCGACTGTATAGAAATTGTTGACCTTGATATCATCGCCTTCGGAGATCTCATAAAAGCTTTCCTTAAGCTCTCCGTTAACAACGGCTTTCCTGGGCATTTCGAATTCTTTTCCGTTTACGGTGATCTTAACGGCGGATTTCATCTCAGTAAGTTCGCCGAGAGTAAGATGCGCATCCTCACCGGGAGTCGATGCCTTAACCTCTATCGCATCACCGCTTCTGATCTGTGAATAGAGATCCGCTGTTTCTCCGTTAATGGTGATCTGTGATGATTCACCCGTGGTGCCGCGGACTATCCTGCTCTTTCCTCCGATATTGAAGGTGATCGCCTTTCCTCTCTTGGGGAACAAATCCTCGTTGGGAAACGCAACCTGCAGAGCGGCATCACTGACAGTCAGATGTCCGTTGTCGTATAGCTTAAGTCTTTCTCCGTTAAAGGTAACGAAGATGAAATTATTGCTCTGAACATAGAAGCTGAGGCAGATACCGATGGGAGTGACCATAAGGGAATCCCTCTTGGCATTCTCATCCTCGAAGATGATGTCCTTCATGACATCCTCTCCTCTTATCGCAACACGCTCCTTTAAGATACCGAGCTTCTCCGAAAGTGTCTTGGTGTAGCCGGGAACCATACCGCCGCCACCGACAACGAATACTGCGCTTACAGGCTTGTCACCGTTAAGTCTCTTGATCTCCTCGGCAACCTTGGTGGTCATATCATCAATGTACGGATTGATGGCCTGCTGTATCTCATCTGCCTTAACCTTCTGTGGAAGACCCATTATATCGGTGAATTCGATCTCGGGAGTTCCGTCATTAAGGCTTCTTTTTATATGCTCTGCCATGTCGAAATCGACAAGGCATTTCTGTACAATGCAATCGGTAAGCGAATCTCCGGCAACAGGGATCATGCCGTAAGCGACAATGCTTCCGTCCCTGGTGATAGAGATATCGGATGTTCCGGCACCGACATCGACAAGTGCAAGATTAAGAAGTCTGAACTTATCGGGGATGGCAACCTGAATTGCAGCGATAGGCTCGAGGGTAAGGTTAGCAACATGCAGTCCCGCATGCTCGACAGCTTTATAAAGGCCGTCAACAACATCATCGGGAAGGAAGGTGGCAATAAGATCCGCAGCGATCTTCTTAGCCTTATGGCCTTCGAGATTACCCATCTGATAACCGTTCAGATAATAACGCATGGGAGTATATCCCACGCAGTAGAATTTCATATCGGTATCGTTCGCTGACTGGAATTCGGAATAAGCAAGTTCGATACCGGACATGGAAAGATTATAGATATCTTCATCCGTAACCTCTTTTTCGGCTTCGAATTCAGAGGTTACGTTTACGGTAACTGTTCTGAGAACACGGCCTGCGGCTGCGATACATACTTCACCGAGCTTCTTGCCGAGTCTGTCTTCAAGTTTCTTCTTTACATCACGGATAGTGTCTCCGACCTTGCCGATATCGTGGATCTGTCCGTCGAGCATAGCCCTTGATTCATGCTCCTTGATCTCCTGGGCAAGAACATGAAATCCGTCATCGGCTTTGTAGCCTACGGTTCCGACAATGCTTCTGGTGCCGATATCAAGTCCGAAAACAAGCTGTCCCTGACTCTTTACTCCACCCATGTGAATCCCTCCAGACGGGCTTTGACCTGTTCGAGAGCTTTATTGAGATCACCGCTGTTGTCGATGATCACATCAGAATTATCTCTGAAATCTTTATCCGAAAGCTGGCTCTCCATGATGGAAATAGCTTTCTTTCTTGTGTATCCGCGGTCCTTCATAAGACGATTGATCCTGGTCTCGTCATCCGCATAGATGTACCACATCTCATCAACGATGTCATTGTATCCGTTTTCGATAAGAAGAGCAGCCTCAATGAAAAAGAGTTCGGTCTCATGCTGCTTTACAGCCGCTCTCATCTTCTCATTGAGATAATTCTCAACAGCGGGATGAATGACCATATTTGCTTTCTCAAGGTTATCCTTCTCCGAATAGATGACATGAGCAAATTTCTTTTTATCGATGGCATGATCGAAATCATTCTCGAGAATATCATTACCGAAAAGAGAAACAAGCCGGTCATAAACAATGGTACCGGGCAGTTCGAGTTCCCTGGCGATCTCATCAGCGTAATAGATCTCTGCAATATAATGTGAGGAAATGAAATTAAGGATGCTCGATTTTCCTCCGCCGATGCCGCCTGTGATTCCTATGATCTTCATTAATGTGCCTCGTACCAGCTCCTGCCTGTATCAACTGAGATCTCCAGTTTTACAGCAAGGTCAGCCGCTTTCTCCATACACTCGGTTAATAGATTTTGAATTTCCGTTTTTTCTGACTCCGGACCTTCAATTAAAAGCTCGTCATGTACCTGAAGTATCAGACGGGACTTATAATTTTTGTTCTTTAATTCATTCCAGACAGAGATCATCGCAAGCTTGATGATATCGGCCGCGGTTCCCTGTATCGGTGCATTCATTGCAACTCTCTCACCAAACGATCTGGTCATGAAATTGGAATTCTTCAGCTCGGGAATGGGTCTTCTTCTGCCAAAGTACGTTTCGGAAAATCCTTTTTCCTTGGCACTTTCAACAAGACCGTCAAGATAGACCTTCAGTCCCGGGAAGTTCTCAAAATATCTCTTTATATAATCGGCAGCCTCTTTACGGCTTATTCCGATATTCTCTCCCAGTCCGAATGAAGATATGCCGTAAACGATACCGAAATTGACCGCCTTTGCATTTCTTCTCTGAGTATCGGTAACTTCCTCAAGAGGAACACCGAAAACCTTGGACGCAGTGATCCTGTGAATATCCTCGCCCGACTTATAGCTTTCGATCAGCGACTCATCACCTGAAAGCGAGGCAAGAACCCTGAGCTCGATCTGCGAATAATCCGCATCGGTAAATATGCATCCATCCGCGGGAACAAATACCTTTCTGAGTTCCCTTCCGAGTTCGGTACGAACGGGAATGTTCTGAAGGTTGGGATCCGATGATGAGATCCTTCCCGTAGCGGTAACCATCTGATTAAAATGGCATCTGATCCTTCCGTCCGAACAGATGAAACCCTTAAGGCCGTCGGCATAGGTGGATTTAAGCTTTGTCAGACCTCTGTACTCAAGGATATCCCTTACGAAAGGGACATCGGGAGCAAGCTTTTCAAGCACATCCGCGGATGTGGAATAACCGGTCTTGGTCTTCTTTGCCCCGGGCAGATTCATCTTTTCAAAAAGAATGACACCCAGCTGCTTGGGAGAATTGATATTGAAATCAGGTTCTCCGCTCTCTTTATGTATTGCCTCTTCAAGCTCGGCGATCCTTACGGAAAGCTTAGCGGAATAATCATCAAGCTCATCTGCCTTCACCAAAACACCGAGACTTTCCATATCATAGAGCACATATGAAAGAGGAAGCTCTATATCCCTGTAAACCTTAAGCTGTCCGCTCTTTTCAAGCTCTTCCAGTATCGCATTCTTAGACTGAAGCGAAATAAATGCTCCGTCACAGGTGTAGCTTTTAAGGATATCCGGTGCGGTAAAAAAAGAATCCTTGATACTTAGCTTTCCGAATCTTTCCTTGAAAGAAAGAGGTGAAAAGCCAAGGTAAGCATTAGCAATATTTTCTATATCATGATCCGCACTTAAGGGATCCAGCACATAATTACCGAGTGCGGCATCAAAAACATTCGCGGGATCGATGTAACCCGTGATCCTGTACTGTGATTTGATGTCGGTAAAGCAAAGAATGCATCCTGCTGCGGTGATCTTACCGATCGAAGCTTTGAGAGCATCACATTCAATGTCCATGCCCTGATAGTAATAAAGCTCATCACCGGTAAAGAAAGCGGCGGCGTAAGTATTACCGTCTTCGGAAACAAACTGGATACCTGCTTCGGATGCCTGACAGTTTTCGATCTTTTCAATAAAAGCGGCTACCGAATCCAAAGTAACGGCCTCGGGCATTTCGGATTTGACCGCAGGTGAAACGGCCGATGTCTTGGATGCGCCGTCAAATTTCGAATAAAAGGATTTAAGACCGAGTTCCTTGATGGTCTCATAGGCTTTGACCGTAAAGAAATTGCCTACCTTAGCCTTATCCTTATCGAGGGAAACATCGGCATCGATCTTAATGGTTGCAAGAATCAGACTCAGATCCGCAAGATCCCTGTGTTCCCTTAATGACTCTCTTACGGAATTTCCCTTGATCTCATCTATATGCTCATAGATCCCGTCAATGGATCCATAGGTCTGCATAAGCTCTGAAGCTGTCTTGGGTCCGACCTTGGGAACACCGGGAATATTATCCGCAGTATCACCCATAAGAGCCTTGAGCTGGATGAACTTCGCAGGGGATACGCCAAACTCTTCGCTCACCCTGTCCGGTGTATAATCCTCAACAGTTGTCTTTCCGGATTTAGTCTTGGGGATCCTGATAAGGATATTCTCATCAGCTATCTGAAGCAGATCCCTGTCACCCGAAACAAGACTTACCTTCATACCCTCAGCCTGGGACTTCTTGGCAAGAGTACCCATAATGTCCTCGGCTTCAAGACCGGGTACGGATACGGTCTGAACACCCATATTTACCAGAAGTTCCCTTAAGATGGGAACCTGCTGCCTGAGTTCCTCGGGCATGGGCTTACG
>JAGCRJ010000082.1 GCA_017964745.1 Lachnospiraceae bacterium | reverse complement strand
TCCGAGCATTGTCTCGGGACGGGTTGTCGCAAACTCAAGGAACTCCGTGGTCGAAGGCTTTCCGGTCTCCTTATCCATAAGGGGATACTTGATGTGCCAGAGATGTCCGGCCTGCTCCTCGTACTCAACCTCTGCATCGGAAATGGAGGTATTACAAACAGGGCACCAGTTGATGATCCTCTTGCCCTTGTAGATGTATCCTTTTTCATGCATCTTGACGAAGACTTCGGTTACGGCCTTGTTGCAGCCTTCGTCCATAGTGAAGCGCTCCCTGTCCCAGTCGCAGGAAGAACCCATCTTCTTGAGCTGGCTGATGATGCGTCCGCCGTATTCCTTTTTCCATTCCCATGCCTTCTCAAGGAAGCCTTCACGGCCGAGGTCATGCTTGTCGATTCCCTGCTTCTTGAGCTCCTCGATGATCCTGACTTCGGTTGCGATGGATGCATGGTCGGTTCCGGGCTGCCAGAGGGCATTAAATCCCTGCATTCTCTTCCAGCGGATAAGGATATCCTGCATGGTGTTATCGAGGGCATGACCCATATGGAGCTGTCCGGTAATGTTCGGGGGCGGGATCACTATGGTGAAGGGGGTCTTGGAATGATCCACTTCAGCGTGAAAATACTTCTTATCCAGCCACTTTTGATATAAGCGATCCTCTATTCCTTTGGGATCGTAAGTTTTTGCAAGTTCCCTTGCCATGATCTTTCTCCTTTCGAGTCATCGGAAAATGCAATTTCTGCGAAATAAAAGCCCCTTGCACTCCTGCCGGAATGCAAAGGGCGTAAAATACGCGGTACCACCTTTGTTCACAGAAAAACTCGCTCTCTTACAAAGCCGTTTTCTGCCTCATTACACCGTTTCGTGGATCAACGGGATGACTACACAGCCAAAAAGCCTTCACCATCCGGCTCGGAAGCGACTTTCCGGGATTCTGCCTGCGGAAGCTCTCAGCCTGTTGCTTCCTTCTCTGTCAGGTGGTTATCACGTACTCCTCTTCGTCACAGCCTTTTAAATATATTATGTACGCAGTTCATTGCTTAAATTGTGATAATGATATGTGATAGCATCTGTTTTGTCAAGAAAAACAGGGGGATTGTTCCGACCTTCACCTCATAATGAACGTGGGATTGTTCTCCCGTTCACCGCCACGTGATAAAGTGATATATTAATAGTCAGAAATCGCTGAACGGATGAACCGTCACCACATTCACCCGGCTCAGTTGACAAGGAGGTTTCTTATGTGGGCTTATGAAAGTGTTTTTTACCAGATCTATCCCCTGGGATTCTGCGGAGCTCCCTTCGAAAATGACGGGATTTCGGAGCACCGGATACTCAAGGTAAAGGAGTGGATCCCTCACCTCAAAAAGCTCGGCATCACTGCCGTCTACTTCTCTCCCGTCTTCGAATCCGACACTCACGGATACAACACCAGGGACTATAACAAAATAGACACGAGACTCGGCACGAACGATGACTTTGCGGATGTCTGCAAGGCTCTTCACGCAGAGGGCATCAAAGTCGTCCTGGACGGCGTGTTTAACCACGTGGGCCGCGGCTTCTGGGCATTTAAGGATGTCCTTGAAAAAAGAGAGAGCTCCCCTTACGTTTCCTGGTTTGCAAGGATTGCGTTCGACGGCAATTCAAACTATA
>JAGCRJ010000081.1 GCA_017964745.1 Lachnospiraceae bacterium | reverse complement strand
GTGGTGTGGTTTATAACCCTGAAGCTGAAGGTACATTACGCTCCGGTATCCGTGCATCCCAAGCGTGCTCTCGTGGTTTCTTGTCCCTGTGCGAATACATTTCTGATAATCATTTCGATGTGCAGTTCCATATATCTGATCGGGTACTTTCTGGAGGAAAAGAAGAGAGCTGTACTGATCCTTCGCGTTATCTGCATCGCTGTGCTTGCACTCGGGATCATTTTTAGGACGATATGCGGAACAAACTATCTTACGGACCTTCTTGGTGCCATCGGATTTGCGGTTCCCGCGGTGGTACTTTATTCCTTTATCTGCGACGTATAAAAATTCCGGATCATTAGATAAACCTGATGATCCGGAATATTTATGCGTTGCAGAGTTTATATAATCTTGAGTACACATTATCTGAGCTTAGATCTTTGGTATGCAGATATTTTTTTATTGCGGGAATATTTAGTTTTAATGTGGATTTCGATTCAAGATACGATCTGTTCAGTTCAAAACTTCCGCTGAAAGCCTTGGCAAATGCTTTACTTTTGTTATCTGTCATATTCTTATGCGGATCATACTTCATGTTTCCTATGAACAGGCTTTTTCCGTTATCAAAGATCGGAGCAGTACGAAATCCTGTTCCGTCATAAATAAGACCAAGATTGTTGAAATGTCTGTCTTCGTTAAGAATCAGAGCATCAAGCACAAAAGTGTTTGCGAGGTAGGTTGATATGTCCAGCTTGGTATTTTTTTTGACGAAATCAAGGATGTATTCAATAGCAGCATCATAATCCATTTTGGACGTGACTCCGGCAGGATCTGTACCGCAGATGTTAAAGTGCAGTCGGTACAGTGTTATAAATGTTTCATCAGAGGAGAGGAAATCATCACTGACACATCCGTTCTCATTATTTATACGAACGCTTTTATATGATACGTATTCATCCTGATCGAAATCGCTGAGCTTCAGAATGTGGGAGACCAGCTCCTCACATGATCCCTCACCACCGTATCTGTCGATCTTGTACCATCTGTTTTCATAATAATATTTTATCTGAGTTCCGTCGCTTGTTCCGCTTTCGGTTATCAGATATCTGCTGTCAATTGAAATATCAGGAAGCATATAAACCTCCCGTGAGAGTTTTGTAGTTTATTGTCTCGCCATCGAATTTAAACCAGGTCTTATCCTGGATCATTTTTCCGTGAGTTTTCTTACATATCTCGTAGGGATTATAATCTGACAAGCCCAGAGCATTCAGCAGTTTATCGGCATCCGGCCGCTTTTCATCAAAGCATCTGTCTCGGAGTATCTGCCCGAATACAAATCTGGGAATTGTATCTGCATAGAAGATCTGTTTGGCAGGGTGGAGTATAAATCTGTCGGCATGAATTTCTTTTTCGTCGACAGTAACCGAAGATATGACCTCATCTTCCCACATAAGTAAGAAATTGGGAAATGCAGTCTTATCCTTTGGATCTGAATGAGCGTATTCCAATGCGCGATACAGCTCATCCATTGACATTCCGGTAAACCTGGCAAGCTTATAGAGTGTTTCGCCGGTTGCGTCACTAATATCTTTTTTTCCCGTAAAAATATTGTAGACGGTAGAATATGCCACACCCGATCGCTCGCTCAGAGTGTGGAGATTAAGGGAATAGGTTTTTAATCTGTCGTATAAAAGAGTGTTTTTGTTCATGACAAAATTTTATCGCAGTTACGATAAAATATCAACATGAAACGGCGTAAGCCGTCCCTTGTTTCAGCCCCTGTTTTCATTGCAAAAACGCCGTTTTTGTGCTAAAATTTGATGGATTTTGTGGAAAAAACATATATTAAAGTAAGAAATGTTGAGGAACTAAGATATGGCACTTAATAAAAAGCCCGTCACGGGCATGAAGGATATACTTCCCGAGGAGATGGCGATCAGGGAATATGTTCAGAGAGTCATCAGCGAAACCTATGCGGGATTCGGCTTTACCAGAATAGAGACTCCCTGCGTTGAGACCATCGAGAATCTGACTTCAAAGTCGGGCGGAGATAATGAAAAGCTCATCTTCAGGATCTTAAAGAGAGGAGAGAAGCTCAATCTCGAGACCGCTCAGACCCAGGATGATCTTGTGGATTCGGGACTCCGCTACGATCTTACCGTTCCTCTTGTAAGATATTATTCCAACAATTCGGCAAATCTTCCCGCTCCCTTCAAGGCACTTCAGATGGGCAATGTATGGAGAGCGGACCGTCCCCAGAGAGGACGTTACAGACAGTTCATGCAGTGCGACATCGATATTCTCGGTGAAGCAGATAACCTTGCGGAGATCGAGCTTATCCTTGCAACGACCACGACCCTGGGAAGACTTGATTTCAAGGGATTCGAGATAAGGATCAACGACAGAAGACTTCTGAAGGCAATGGCTGCATGGGCCGGCTTTGCCGAAGGCGATTATGATTCCGTATTCATCACCATCGACAAGATGGACAAGATCGGAATAGACGGCGTTAAGGCTGAGCTTCTTGAAAACGGTTATTCCGCTGATACTGTTGAAAAGTATGTCGACCGTCTGAACAAAGCGGTTAACGGAGAGGCTTCCCTTGGAAGCATCATGGATACCGTGGGTGAGGAACTTGCAAAAGTTCCCGTTACCAACCTCGAAGAGATAATCACCGCTGTCGAGGCATCCAAGCAGGCTGATTTCAAGATGGTATT
>JAGCRJ010000080.1 GCA_017964745.1 Lachnospiraceae bacterium | reverse complement strand
TCCCGGGTCCGAGATTGTTATTTTTTTGTCAGACCATTTACGATTTTATCATAAGACCCGCATTATTACAACGAATTCCGCGTTAAATAACAAACATTATCTTCGCGTTAGTTGTACCTGTAAAAACTAAGTACTACATATAGTTACGGGAGACCGAGAGCAGAAAAAAAAGACCTTACCCCTTTCGAGGTAAGGTCCTTAGCTTCAGTATCCGGTTTATACCTCGGGCTCGATGAGTCCGTAGGTGTCGCCCTTACGCTTGTAAACAACATTGACCTGATCGGTCTCCGCGTTGATGAAAACGTAGAAGCTGTGTCCGAGAAGATCCATCTGCATGCATGCATCTTCGGGATACATGGGCTTGATCTCGAACTTCTTGTTTCTTACGATCTTGATGCCCTCATCCTCTGTCTCTTCAACGGGGGCAAATTCGGAGATGTCGCCTGCTGCCTGATGTCTGTCGATTATCTTGTTGCGGTACTTCTTGAGCTGGCGCTCGATGATCTCTTCAACAAGGTCGATCGATACGTACATATCGGAACTGCTCTGCTCGGAACGGATGATGGTTCCCTTAACGGGGATCGTAACCTCAACCTTCTGCTCTTCCCTTACTACGGAAAGCGTTACGTGAGCGGTTGTATCCTCATCAAAATATTTTGACAGCTTGCCGATCTTATCCTCGACCGAAGCCTTGAGTCCAGGTGTTACAGTGGTATTCTTGCCGATGATGACAAATTTCATATGCATCCCTCGCCTTCATAATATGATTTCGCCCGGGGCGCTGCTTAGATCATTGCCTATGTCCGATCCGGAGCCAGATACGCCTTACGACGTATATTTATGATACCATAACGGAAAACGTTTTTCAATCGGAGCTTTTCCGTATTTCTTTTACTCGAAATAGCCCGCGAATATGCTGCGGATGCCCTTTTCAAAGGCTTCGAACCCTTCGGGGAACGAACCTGCACCCTCGGCCCAGATGATATTGCCCTCTCCGTCCTCGAGCTCAAGCGTAAAGCCCGCGACCTCGGATAAGTTCATCTCACTGTAGCCGTCCCATGATGCGACGTTGCATTCGCCTGCGAGCTTCTTCACATCATCCCATTCGTTTTTCGATATGCCGACCTCGATTATGGGATCTCCCATGGAATCGTACCAGACCATCTCGGGACCGTCTTCGCCTTCATTCAGAAAAACGGAATACGTGTCATTTTCATTTTCACTGATGTTTTCAAATCTGAGTGACAGAAAATCAAATGATGCCATAATCCCACCTTTTCGGATAATGCTTTATCAATACTCGATCTCTTTTTCAACGGTATCGTATGTCGAAAGATTCGAAAGATTTATGAGCTTGCTCTCATCGATGTCCACGCTTGTAAGGCTGTCGTATTCATCCTCGTCTATCTCCACGGCGCCCATTTCCCTGATCGCCTGAATGAATCTTTCTTCTTCGGCCTTGACCGACTTGTTGTCGCTGTAGCCGGTTACCGTAAATCTTACGTCGTCATCACCGAAATACAGTACTTTCATTTCGAGACCCGAATCGTAGGTAAGTGTGGGGCGGAGCTCATAATCCATATCGGGATCGAGGGTCCAGGTGATATCCCCGCACCAG
The DNA here is from genome assembly GCA_017964745.1 of Lachnospiraceae bacterium. Lineage (GTDB taxonomy): Bacteria > Bacillota > Clostridia > Lachnospirales > Lachnospiraceae > AC2028. The sequence goes on along the minus strand of JAGCRJ010000080.1, from coordinate 1,946 downwards.
CTCGAATACAGGTGTGAGCTCTTGAAAAGTGTCCTGAGCGAAGAATCGGGAAGTACACAGTGGCAGTTGAAATCCTGCGCACCGGCACCGTTGCTTCCTCCGGTAAGAACATATCCGTCATAGTAAAGATCGAAGAAGCTTCTGTATCCGAACTCCTTACAGTATCTCATGTTGAGACCGTCGGTATCGTATGCGATGAAGCCGATCCAGCTGTAAAAGGAAGGATCGTGGTTCTCAAGATAAAGAACGAATACGTCATCGCCTTCTTCACCAAGCTGGGGTGTGAACATCGTGTACTTCACATCATACTTTCCGGGATATTCGCCGAGGATCGCATCGATCAGTTCATCATATGAATAGGTTCCCTTTGCGGGGATCATATACTCTGCATACGGATCGTTCGGATCTTCAAGTACATTCACATCCATCTCACCCGCAAGAAACATCTCATATGCATCGGATCTGGGCATATCGAGTTCCTTTTCCTCTTCGGGCTCAGGCTCTTCTTCGGGCTCTGCAGCCTGAACAGGTTCAGGTTCGGCTTCGTCTTCGATCTCGTCAGCGAGATTTCTGTCGTCTTCTTCCTCTTCTTCAGCCCCGGCTACAGGTTCGGTGCTGTTTCCGCACCCTGCCATCATGGCAAAGGAAAGAAGACCGGCCATAAGCAACATAAGAATTTTTCTTTTCACGGTAATACTCCTTCAGAGATGCATCACTGATCGCCTGTACATGTGTAGACGATCTTCTTTGCATTGCTCTTATCTATTCCGGCTCTTCCAAACAGTTCGGTCAGTGTTACGAATTCAAACCCTCTGTTCTTAAGTTCCGGGATAATGATATCAAGTGCTTCGACAGTGTTATCGTTTCCTTCACTGTCATGAAGAAGAACGAGCATGTTGTCACGTGCCCCGTCCAGAACCTTCCGTGCCCTCTCTTCGGCGGTGACTTCGGGCTCCCAGTCATTGCAGGGAAGTCCGCCGATGAAGATGTAAGGAATGTTCTCGAACATCGTATCATTGAACAAAATAAACGGGGGCCTGAAAAAATCAGGCTCCTTTCCCGTGATCGCAATGATCCTGCGGGAGGTCTCTTCTATCTCCGCACGGATCGTTTCCGCATCCAGTGTTGTCATATCGGAATGCGTAAGCGAATGATTCTCTATATCGCATCCGTAGGCAAGCTCTTCCTTTACGATGTATTCTCTTTCGGGAGTTATGTTCTGCCCGATAAGAAAGAAGCTTCCGGGGACGCCGTATTGTTTCAGTTTGGACAGGACCTTCATGGATGTGGTATCGGAAGGTCCGTCGTCAAATGTAAGTGCGATTATCTTTTTATCACTCATACGCGTATTATATCACTTTCACATTACTGCATTAAGAGGTCTATGATCTCAATGACTCTGTCCGTTTTGATGGGAGCAGCTTCTGTCGTAAGCGAATATCCGAAGCCGTCCATATCGGTCCAGACAGCACAGTTTGTAAGGCCTTCCTTATAACCCTTAAGCTCACCCGCCCAGGTACTTGCATCTACACATACCGATACCGAATAATCGTTGTAGTCGCCGCTGACATCGCTTTCGGTTCCCTTACGTATGCGATAGATCTCCTCACCTCTGTCATAATAGATGACCTCAATGAGTATTCCTTCCAAAGCACGGTACTCAGCCTGCAGATCGGGCTCGAGATCTTCAGGAACATCAAACTCAAATCCGGCAATTCTTTCAGCTTCTTCAAGAGTCTCGCAATCGATAAATGGATTGATCATATCCACCGCATCCTCCGAAAGTGTGGGATTAGCATAGTTGACGGAAGACTGTTCATCTTTGTTATCTGCCCCTCCCACAGCCTCACCGGCCGATTCCGCGGAGGACATATCGAGTGAAACATTAGGCTCATAATCTGCCTCTTCCGCCGTCGAAGCTTCATACATAGCCTGCGGAGCATAGT
>JAGCRJ010000079.1 GCA_017964745.1 Lachnospiraceae bacterium | reverse complement strand
TCTGGATGAATGAAAAGGACAACCAGGATACGACTGCGGGCATAGAAAACAAAACAGCAGAGTTACCCGAAAAAAACGAATGAGGAAACTTATGGATCACAGGTTTTTACGGATAATAAAAGCGAATATCTGTCTTTTGCCGGGAATAATTCTTTTGGCGGCATGCGTATTACATGTAAAAGCATCCGGTGTTGAGGAACTTAAGAATATCTGGTACGAGACACGCTACTATCCTATATATCAGGATGGTCCCGAGTGGCAGAAGCACAGTATGGAGGATACATTTGAGATAAACAATCCTCCTTACGATCTTCTTTTTTCGATGTCATCGGATGAACTGGCGGATCTTCTGTTTGAAAGCCCGTATTTAACACAGCTTCTCACTTATTACGGTGAAGACGGCTGCAACGAATACACGACTTTCTTCGCATTTATGGAGCATCATTCCGAAATCTTCTATGAGCTTCTGCGGAGAGAAGACGGGATCACAGCGATCCTTGACCGGTACCGGAGCAGCGGTGTGGATGCTTCATGGCTGAATAATACGGCCAATACGGATACGACCAAAGGAATGTACAGATGGTGGGCGGAGATCTTCGGTTCTCAGTTCATGCACGAATATTCAGATGTTTTTACGGAAGAAGAGACCGATCTTGCCAGGCTGATCCTAAGTGAGAAAAACAGTATCTACGATGCTTCATCGGGCTCACCTCTTTCAGACGGGAGCTATTTTGATGTTTCCGATATCGAATACCGGACCGGAAACACAGCCGGTATGATCCGCGCAAAATTCCTTTCGGAGGATGAGATCTCGGAAAAGGAGAAAACATTTATTGAAGCCGCGGCCGTAACAGAGACGGAGGAAGAACCTGAAGAGCCGGCTTCCGGACCCGAAGAGACGGTTTCCGAACCTGCGGGAGGCGAAGCAGGTGGTCCCGGGGACGGCCACATTATCATTTATGTAATATCGGGAGCGTCGGTTCTCGCCGGGTTTGCCTGTATTGTCATTTACATCCGCAGGAGAAAAGGAATCAAATAACGATGTGATCCGATGCAGTATCTGCATCGGATCTTTATTTACGGGCAGGATCGCAGATGATGCCGTTAACGGTCACTCTGCTAATTTGATTAGACCTGTAAATAGCGATATAATATTAATTTGTCGGAGTATGTTTTTCCGGGGGAGAAAAATATTATGACAGACTATTCGGCATATATAGATTCCTTTAAAGGAATCGCATGTATAGTGTCGCTCAGAAAGAACGGTGAAAGCCTGAGCGATCGCGTGACCATTGCGGCCGCTAACAGAAAGTATCTTGCTTCCGTTAATAAGCTTGATGAGGAATTCGTTCCCAACAGGCCTTATACATATTATATTGCGCACGATCCCAATTTCGAGGCGCTTACCGCAGGCTGTGTTTCGGAACATAAGATATCCCATCAGTATGTAAATGCCGAGCTTTACAATGCCTGGCTCGATTTCTATATGATCCCGCTTGAGGATGATGAGGAAGGAAACGGATACTGTCTCTTTACTTATGAGATGAGTGCAAATCCCGATTCCGAAAAGATGGTCGGAATATCGGCCAAGACCGCATATATGGTCCTTAAAACCTGTATCAAGCTCAGGGAAACCGATGATTTTCGCGAAGCTCTCAATTCGATAGTCAAGGATATCAGACTTCAGTGTGAATCAGACGGATGTGCCATCATACTTACGGATACCGAGCAGAGGAAGATAGATGTCCTTTCTGTTGACAGTACCGATGATTTCGTCCTTTCGGACGATGACATTTTCTTAAAGCCCGAGTTTTACAACATCGTCGAAAGCTGGCGTGATTGTATGAGCGGTTCCAACTGCATCATAATCACCGGCGAGGAAGATCTGAAAAATATCGAAGCCATGGCACCCGAATGGTACAGATCCCTTGTTTTTTCGGGAATAAAGAGTCTTGTTCTCTATCCTCTGCGTGTGGGCAGGAATCTGTACGGATATGTCTTCGCATCCAATTTCAATACGGATAAGATTCTCTTTATCAGGGAGATAATGGAGCTGAACGCATTCATTCTGTCCGCCGAAGCAGAGAATTTCAGGATGCATGCAAAGCTTGAGCATATGGGCAGGACCGATCTGCTTACAGGTGTTCTCAACCGAAACGCGATGAGCAAGAGGATCGCAGAGCTTTCATCGACTGCATCGGAACTGAAAAACGGATTCGGTGCGATCTATGTCGATGTGAACGGACTTAAGCGGGTCAACGATTCCCGGGGACATGACCACGGCGATGAAATGATCATATCCGTTGCAGACAAGATAAGAACGGTATTTGATACCGACAGCATTTTCAGGGTGGGCGGTGACGAATTTCTTGTCATTTCCGCCGATATTGGCGAAAAGGAATTCTATTCCCGTTTCGAAAGACTGAAAGGAGTTGCGAGGATCACAGGAGAGCCTTCCTTTGCGCTCGGCGCAGATTTCTCCGACAGTGATATAGATATCGAAAGGATTCTGCATACCGCAGATCAGAATATGTACAAAAACAAAGCGGAGTATTATTCGAATACTCCCGGTGCGGACAGAAGACGCAGGTGATCGTCCCGGGCGTGTTCCGCATATAAGGAAGATTTTGAATGAAGAGTAAAAATCTCAAAAAAGTCGAAAGCTTAAAAAAAGGTCACGGATGGCTGTCCATTATCGTGTATCTGATCTTTTTCGCATTTGCGGGCGCAATGCTCACATATGTCCTTGCGATACTGGGTTACTATGTCCTGCAGGCAAAGCTTGCATCCGAGTATGAATCCATATCCTATATGGCCAGGATCTATGACAGGAGTCTGAGTGAAGAGACCGGGGAAGCGGTATGGGCTCTTTTGGAGGAATCGGAAAAAGAATTCATTATCAGGGATAAATCCGGAGAACTGATCTATGGAGATAAGAGTAATACCTGCGGTGAAAAGAGCGGCAAGGTCACTCTTTCCGGAATCACCCAGTCGGTCATCATGTATACCGATGAAGATTATCCCTTCTTAAGCGCCGGCAGGAACGGAAACGTCGATATCGAACTGCTCAAGGTGGTCAAGACTCTGGACGGAATGAATGACGAAAATTATGATGCCGAGATACTGACCCTGACCGATGCGGACGAAGAGGAGCATTTCGAGACCATCGGATTCTATGTTGACGTCACTTCCAAGTTCCAGCTCAGACTTCCCGTATGGATGGGCTGCAGGGTCAACAGGGGAAAAGAGATATTCATCGGAAAGGGATATCTGACCTTCAAGATGAGCGACCTGTCGATGCTTGCACTCGTGGTCGTCATGCTCATCGTGATGTTCTTTACCATATTCAATATGTTCATAGTAAACATGGTAAGGGAGATCCGTTCCAGGAAGAGATCGCTCAAGATGCTCTTTATGGATATAGTGACGGGCGGAAAGAACAGGACATGGTTTTTCTATAAGGGAGACAGTGTCCTGAGAAGCCGTTTCAACGCATCCTATCAGTACGCGATCGTAAACCTGATCTTCGTTAAGTACACCGCATACTGCGCATGTCACTCCGTAGCGGAGGGAGAAGCCGTACTCCGCGGCATCAGCGAATGCATCGGCAAGCATATCTCCGGAAGAGAGCTCAATGCACACGGCGCACCGAAGGAATTCATGCTTCTTCTCAAAGCACCCGATACCGATCAGCTTACAGCTAGGCTGAATTCGCTCATCGCGGATCTGGAGAGGTTCAATGAGGTCAACTCCTTCACTTATCAGGCCGGTGTTGTCATCATTCCGCCCATGAGGGATGCGGCCGGACGTATTGTGCGCCGTAAGGATATCGACATCGAGCAGGAATACAACAATGCCTGCACAGCTAGGGGAACTCTCGGGGATAAGGAAGATTCCGGAATAGCCTATTTCGATCTTACTCTCATCGAGGAAAGAAAATGGCAGGACTGGGTCGAGGCAAACTGCCGCCTTGCTCTTCAGAACGACGAGTATATGGTTTATTACCAGCCCAAGTACGATCCGAAAACAAGGATTCTTAAGGGTGCGGAGGCACTGATCAGGTGGAAGCATAAGGATGAGGAGGGCAGGGAAAACCTCATTGCTCCCGGAAAGTTCATCCCCATCTTCGAAAAGAACGGATTCATTACCAACATCGACCACTATATGCTCTCGAATGTTGCGAAGGATCAGAAGAAATGGCTCGACCGGGGATTTGAATGCGTGCCCGTATCGGTCAATATCTCAAGAGCACATTTCATAGAGACCGATCTTGCCGAGCAGATAAGGGATACCGTTGATGCGGTAGGTGCTCCGAGAAATCTTATCGAGATTGAGCTTACAGAGAGTGCATTCTTTGATGATAAGAATTCCCTGGTAAGGACCATAAACAAGCTCAAGGAATACGGATTTAAGGTATCCATGGATGACTTCGGATCCGGTTATTCTTCGCTTAATTCGCTCAAGGACATGCCTTTGGATGTGCTTAAACTCGATGCGGAATTCTTCAGGGGTGAAAATGCCGGGGAAAGAGGGCGTATCGTCGTCGCCAAGACCATCGAGCTTGCAAGAAAACTGGATATGCTCACTGTCGCCGAGGGTATTGAGGACGAGGAACAGGTACGGATCCTTGCCGAACAGGAATGCGACATGATCCAGGGATTTGTATTTGCACATCCCATGACTTCGGGGGATTTCGAGGTCAGGATGAAGGAAAAAACCGCTGTTTAAAAAACTTCCCGCATATGGTAGAATATCTGCGGTTTTATGTAACTAACCGACTCTGTTTTGAGGAGATAAAATATGGAAAAAATAGCCAGCTTTACCATTGATCACATAAAGCTCCAGCCCGGAGTATATGTGTCAAGAAAGGATCATATCGGAAGCGAGACCGTCACCACCTTCGACATCCGTATGACCAGCCCCAACGAAGAGCCCGTCATGAACACCGCTGAGATGCATACGATCGAGCATCTCGGTGCCACCTATCTCAGAAACCATGCTGAGTGGAAGGACAGGGTTGTTTATTTCGGACCCATGGGATGCAGAACGGGATTCTATCTGCTTCTTGCGGGAGACCTCGAGAGTAAGGACATTGTTTCTCTTATCACCGAAATGTATGAGTTCATAAGGGATTTCGAAGGAGAGATTCCCGGCGCTACCGCCAAAGACTGTGGAAATTACCTCGACCAGAATCTGCCGATGGCCAATTTCCTTGCCAACAGATATCTGAATAACGTACTGTACGGAATTTCCGAGGACAGACTTATTTATCCACAGTGATCGACAGGGGGAGATTATGACTAAAGTCGGCATTATCGGTGCAATGGAACTGGAGGTCAGTGCCCTTAAGAGACAGATCGAGGGCATTTCCGTCAAAAAGAAAGCCGGGATGGAATTCTGTGAAGGAACCATCGGAGGCACTGATGTTGTTGTGGTCAGATGCGGTATCGGAAAAGTAAATGCCGCACTCTGCGTGCAGATCCTCTGTGATGATTTCAAGGTAACCCATATCGTAAATACGGGTGTTGCCGGATCTCTTAATAACGATCTGAACATCGGAGACATCCTTATTTCAAGGGATGCTGTTCATCATGATGTTGATGTCACCATCTTTTCATATAAAGTAGGTGAGGTGCCTCAGCTCGGTATCAGGGAATTCCCCGCGGATGAGCATCTGATAGAGGCTGCCGAGCAGTCCATCAGGGAGACCCAGCCCGATCTCAATTACCGTATCGGAAGGGTTGCCAGCGGAGACCAGTTCATATCCAGTTCGGAAGCGAAGGATAGGATAATCAGGAATTTCGAGGCTGACTGTGCCGAAATGGAAGGCGCATCGATCGCACACGGAGCTTATCTTAACAAGGTTCCCTTTGTCATCATAAGAGCCATCTCCGATAAGGCGGACGGTTCGGCGGAAGAGGATTATCCCACATTTGAAAAGGCTGCAGCCGCTCATTGCGCAAAGCTTGTAGCGGATATGCTTCCCAGAATCTGATATTGATATAAGGAAAGGAATTAATAATGGAACAGAGCGTTGAATTCAGATACGACACCCAGCTTCTCATCGAGAGCGAGAACGAGGATCTCGACGAGGATGAGATCAGGGATTATATCACGGCCAATTTTGTAGGCGACAGCCTTGTTGCGGCAGGTGACGAGGAACTGGTCAAGATCCATTTCCACACCAACGAGCCCTGGAAGATACTCGAGTATTGCAGAAGTCTCGGCGAGATATATGATATCGTTGTTGAGGATATGGACCGTCAGTCAAGAGGCCTTCACGGCTGATAAATTGTTTTACTTCGATGCCTTTGGGATCGTGATCCCGAAGGCATCTGTTTGAGAACGGAAAGCACTGAAAATGAGCAGGAAAGAATCATCAATATCTGAAATAAACACAGGAAAAAAAGCTTCGTATCCTTTAACGGCACTGGGACTTACTTTATTTTTCGGACTGTCGTTCTTTTACATGGAGCTGGTCTTTAAATTTTCGGTTTCGGCGAGGGTACTCGATGCATCCGTGGTAAGGATGCTTGCGATCTCGTTTATAACGGGAAGCTTCATCGCATTTCTCATCTATATGTTACCTCACGTGCTCGCACGTATCACCGCTGCACTGACCCTTCTGGTCTCTACGGTCTCTTTTTTGATCGAGTTTTTCATCCAGAGGGAATTCAGTGTATTTTATGACATCAACACCATTCTGAATGCGGCAACCGATGCCCTTAAGGGCTTTGCCGGAGATATCAGGGAGCTTATATTCTGCTTTGACGGAATCTCACATATTCTTCTTTTTCTTGTTCCCTCGATCGCGTGGATCATTTTCGGAAGAAGACTTGTCAAAGGCATAAAGCGTACGAGAATGATCGAAATGTCATACCCCGTCCCCGATAAGGTGAAGGGCATCGAGATGATAGACCTTTCCGAGGAAAAGGAAGAAGACGATTCTCCCAGGACAATGGAACAGCCTTGCGGAGGACCTCTTTCCAACAGGGGCAGACGCTTCATCGCAGGACTGATCCCTGCGGGCGTCCTTCTTCTTGCGATCTCATCGCTTTTTATCATGTCCTATGCGGGCGTTATCGATAAGGAAAAACTCGGACCGAAGTACAGCTTCCAGAATTCGGTCGTCGACCTCGGACTTGCGGGTTCCGTTGCACTCGATGTGAAAAATATCGGCAATTCCACCGTTACCGAGAGCGAGTTTGTTATCGTTGATTATACCGATCCTATGGGCGATGTTCCCGTCCCCGTAACTCCCGAGGTTTCCGTTTCGGGAAATGATGAAGGAACCGTTACCGTCGCAGAACCCGTAGTATACGGCGTCAATGCATATGACATAGACTTTGCGGCACTTGCAGAAGCGGGCGGCGCATTTTCCAATATGAATGCGTATGTCGCATCCCTTACTCCTTCATCGAAGAACGAGTACACGGGACTGTTCGAGGGAAAGAACCTCATCATCTTCTGTGCCGAAGCTTTCTCTTCGAGCATCATCGATCCCGACCTTACTCCGGCACTTTACAGACTTACCACAAAAGGGATCAATTTCACCGATTACTATGAGCAGGCTACCGCAGGAACCACCGGCGGAGAATTCGAGCTCATCTACGGACTCATGCCTCTCGCGGGCGGTGACTCAATGCTCACCATGACCGCGCAGGGTTCATACACGAATATGGGCTCCATGCTGAGTTCCGATATGGGCTATTACGGAATGGCCTTCCACGATAATGACGACCTGTATTACAGCAGGAACATTACCCACAATCTTCTCGGATACAGCGAGGGATTCATGGGATTCGGAAACGGAATGGAGAAGCTGATCTCAAGGGCATGGCCCGAGAGCGACCTTGAAATGATGCAGGGAACCCTTCCGCTCTATACGGATCACCAGCCGTTCAATATCTATTACATGACGGTCAGCGGACACAGCGGATACAACTTTTCTTCAAATGCCATGTCCGTGCGTAACCGTGAGAGAGTCGAGGAGTGGTGTGCCGAAAAGGGCCTCGAGTACTCCGAGCCCGTAAAGGCATATATAGCATGTAATCTCGAGCTGGAGAAGGCTCTGGAATATACGCTCGAATATCTTGAGGAAAACGGTCTTGCCGATGATACCGTAATAGCACTGGCTCCTGATCACTTCCCTTACGGTCTTACAAACGGCGGATATCTCGGAAACCTTCCCTATCTCGATGAGCTTTACGGATATAAGGTAGAGACCCAGCTTGACCGTGACAGAAATACCGCGGTCATCTGGTGCGGAATCCTCGAGGATATGGATCCCATCATTATCGACAAGCCCACATCTCCCCTTGATATACTTCCCACGCTCCTGAATCTGTTCGGATGCGAATGGGATTCCAGACTCTACATCGGAAGGGATGTTCTTTCCGATGCCGAGGGACTGTATTTCGACAGCGGATATAACTGGAAGACGGAGGTCGGCTCTTACAGGGCCGCAACCGGTACCTTTACGCCGAACCCCGGATACGAAGAGGTGGGAGAGGCTTACATCAAGCGTCACAATGCCATAGTAGCCAACAAGATAGCGTTCAACAGGAACGTTATCTACAATTCGTATTTCCC
>JAGCRJ010000078.1 GCA_017964745.1 Lachnospiraceae bacterium | reverse complement strand
CCATGCTTTGTACTCCTGTGGCGGCCTTCTTATAAAATCATGCCAATCCTCAAGATCTCTGGTATAGGTTAAGCATGGAAATTCCCCCGCATCCAGTTCTTCCGGATAATTATCATGGTAATTCTCTTCACAAGCGATTCCACCATGCCTTTTTGCCAACTCTTTTACCATCGTAGATTTGCCGGCGTATGCAGTGCCTATGATAAAATAGGCATTTTCAAAATAAACCTTATCACTCATATTTCAAATCTTCACTTTTCTATTAAGGATCTATTTCAAGTGCCACAGTTCTCCGTTTGCCATCTGCATTACATCCCCGGAAAGTATCTCAATTACATTTCCATTAAGATCCCGAACTATGGTCTCCTCCCAGTACTTGTAATCCACGCCTTCCCCTTCTTCAAACCATCTGTTAAAGAACAGTTTCTCTCCATCCCTTAAAAAGAAAGAATCATGATCCTCCATGGAAATGCTGACCTTCTCCGGCCAAACAATATCCAATTCATTACCACTCTGTCTCGAAAGCGTAAGCGGGATGATATGCAGCTGCAAATTATAACAATCCTTCACCGATGAAAGCGGAAGCTCCGTATGAATGATCACCTGATGATCTTTACAGTCGAATCTGATGATCCTGATCAATCCATTCGGGAAATCCACATCAAGAATATATATTCCGCCGTCAAAGAATACCGGTTTCTCGCTATAATGCCCATGTGTCTTCGGAACCGGAAAGAAAACCTCCCCATCCGGATAATGAACAAGGCAAAGCTCCCTTCCTTTTACAGTATGCCCAGCGTTAAAAAGTTCTTCGGCCTCATAAAGATCACCGTGTTCATAATCCAGGCCGTAATACCACTCAGTTGTAGCTCCGGGAACAGGCTCGATATATGTAATTCCTTTAGTTTCTATCGTTTTTATCTTCATATATGAATCCTATCACTCGCATCTTCCCAATATATTCCAAAATAACGTGCTTGCGCAATCCCTGCAAATCGAAATATCAGCCTTCTTTTTCAATGATCCGGTCCACCGCCGTCGGAAGGTGCATCATGTGATGCGATGTCATCGGAGTCAAGATCATTCCGCCAATTGTCAGTCGTCCCCAGAATACCAACAGCCATACAGAACGGAAATCAGTTGTCACGCCACCTTCTTCCAATATACGCATTACCCATTCCTCAGGCACCATGTGCTTAATCTGTTCAAGGGACAGGTTTGATAAGATACGACGCGTATTCTTACCAACTTCCATCATATATTTACGTAATTCTTCTACATTGATTCCTTTAGCCCAGGAAGCTAATTCATCAGGTTCCAATGCATTTCCTGTATCGGTTATAGATGAGCCGATTCTTTTCTGCCAATCGTCATTAAAGATCTGAGTGCCGTTTTCCATCAGTATGTTGCTGACCAAATCCTCTATCCTATATGTATGCCAAAACTGCCAGCATAACGGAACAGCTTTTGAACCGGCGTATTTCAAATCCGTATCCCATGTTTCCCTTTGAACAATTTCATTTTGATTACCCTTCATCATATAATCCAAAACAAAATCTGCTATGGTCTTTTCATCTCTCCCGGATATTTCCGCAGGATGAACCATTGCATGCAAGTCCAAGGTCAACTCACGGATCCTCATTAATTCATCGCCCTCAAGAGCTATTTTTAATTCCTCAAATTTTGAATTTATTGCTGAAATCATTGTTTCTTTATCCATGTTGTGCTCCTAGCATTCGTATTCCATTGTCTATCCTGTTTGTTAACCCTCCAGTGTCAGCCACTGATCCATGTCGGCTCCAGCATCCTCATTTGGGCCAGAGCACCAGTTCACTGACAGCGAAAATCACTGCTTTCCCTGATACTCACTTATATATTTAAATCTGCAGCCTGCATTCTCTGCTGTCAATTCGTCCTTCTTCTCATCTCCGACAAGCAGGATCTCCGATGTGTCGATTCCAAAGTGATCTGCTATGTATTCAATCCCCTTTGCGTTGGGTTTTCTGTAACCGCATATCTGAGAAGAGACATAAAGATCAAAATGCGGTTCCAGTTCTGTTATGGCATTTCGGAATAACCTGTCAGGCATTCCGTTCGGAAGATCAGTAAGGCATGTCACATACAGTCCTTTCGTTTTGCAGTCCCCGATCAGATCCTTTGAATGATCAAATATGCACGCATCAAGTGTAAGTCCGTCAAAGAAATCTGTTATGAGTTTTGAGATATCAGGCTTTTCTTTCCAGCCGGATATTGCATCCTCAAAAATCACTTCGGGAGCGATCTCATTTTCCCTTCCGCTGTTTCGAGGATTATAGCTCTTCAAGATCTCCGTAGCCCTGGTGATCTCTTCGTCTGTGAGATTCAGACCGTTTGCCGTACCGACATTCTGAAAACCTTTGTAATAGAATTCTTCCCAGTTGAGCGGCATCCTCTTATATTCCATAAGTGTCCCGCCCAGATCAAAAACCACAGCTTTAATCATTTTTCACCAATGTCATCTCTCACAAAAAAATTCTATCTGCTCTCCGAGAGGTCCGAAGCAGAATGCCATTCTTATGGGATACTCGGGATCGGACCGGATCACTTTGTCGCTTGGTTCCACGATCACTTCATAACCTGCATTTCTAACTTTTTCGGTCAGTTCGTCAACATTGTCGGTCAGCAACGCAAAATGACGTATTGCTCCGAGCCTGCGTTCACCTTCGGCATTTGTGAATATTTCAATCAGACCGTTCCCGGTATCTATCATGATCCCGCCTGGCCATTCACGGATGATCTTAAGTCCTAGTACCGACAGATAAAAATCCTTTACCTTGGACAATTCTTCTTCTGTATTACATTTCATCGAAATATGGTGTATTCCTTTTATCATTTCCCTGCTCCGTTTGCCGCTTCATAAACCACTGCGCCGTCGTCCGTGCCCACTACTATTCGGTCGCACATCTTCAAGAACTGTCCGGTCTCAAGCACACCGACGGTATTATCCAATTTATTCTTTATATCGATCACATCTGCAGGTTTAGTCAGATTAAGATCCGCTATGTAATTTCCGTTATCGGTAACATACACTTCATCACCTTTCATCCTAAGGACGGGATTTAACCCGAGATCATTTAATCTGCGCAGGGTAACCTTATATCCGTAAGGAAGAATCTCTACGGGCAGCGGAAATGCACCGATCCGATCAACAAGTTTGGAGTCATCCATAATCCAGATAACTTCCTTAGCAAGGCTTGCAACTATCTTTTCACGAAACAGCGCTCCGCCTCCGCCTTTTGTGGCGTTGAATTCACCGTCTATTTCATCGACTCCGTCTATGGCAATATCGATGTATTCGACATCGTTTACATCAAGTAACGGAATGCCAAGCTCACGCGCCTGTTCTTCCGTAGCTTTCGAAGTGGCTACGGCTTTTATTTTCAGGCCGCTGCGGACCAGTTCTCCAACTCTGGCCACAAGATACTTTGCGGTTGAACCCGTTCCAAGACCGACAATCATTCCGTCCTTTATATATTCCGCTGCTTTTTCACCCGCGATTTTCTTCTTATTCATTTTCGCTCCAATCACCTTTTACATGCATGCCTGACAATATATTTTTTCGTCATTTAGCTTTTCCATAAAAGCATCATCTGCGTATTTGATAGTAGGAATATGTATCAGGATCGCTCTGCCAGAGTACTTCTCCAGCAAGTGCAGGTAAGCTTCGTTACATAAATATGCAGTCGGCTTATCGGATATAAGCGTTTGTATTCCTGCGGTATTCAAAGCATCCGCTATCATTTCAGGATCCAAACGGGATGTTTTCCTTTCACCGTTCGAAAATGCCGTTCTCTCAATCCTCACGGATGATATCAGATTCTTATCGACTCCGAACATGACGATGTGATCATATTCCCCGGAAACGGAATCGATATCCCTCTTAAGTCCGGCAAAGGAATTAGTCAGAAGCAGATGATCCGGAGATATTCTTTCCGCCAACATACCGGAAGAATTATTCTTTCCTTTAAAGCCGACATAAAGTGTTTTTTTCATCTCAACTCCACGCTCATCCATATCATTAATATTATAAAAAATAGTGGCGTATATACGCCACTAAATTTTCATTAAATTTCACCGCAGATCGCAAGTCACGCGAACTCCTTCGCAAATCTTGCGGGATCCATGTTGTAGAGTTCCTCGCCGAGGGCATCGCTGATCTCGATCAGCATTCTCTCGTATGTACACTGAAGGGGTGAGACCTCGTTCTCATGTCCGGTGTTCATCCTGTTGGCACATCCGCAGGAATTGGTACAACGCTTTACAAGATCGCAGCCGATACAGGTTGAAGGTGTGGACGCTCTCTGTGCGATCTCTATCAGCTTGGCATCATTGACTCCGTCATAGACATTTCCGAGAAGGTAGTCGGCATCCCCGATAAAAGAAGTACAGGGATACAGTTCACCGCCCGGAGTCACAGGCATCTGCCTTACACCCAGATGACACTTCTCCGCAGGATTCTTGTCCCTGATGCATTCGCCTATCTTGGAATATATGGGACCTACAAATATCTTATCGCCCTTTATGAACAGTTCCTTAATGTAGTCGCAGGTCTTTTCAAGTTCCGTTCTAAGCAGGTCAAGGTCTTCATCCGTCCAGTTAACTTTAGCACCGTAAGCTATAACAAGGGATATATGCTTAAATCCAAGCTCATGAAGATATCTGACAGACTCCGAATAATAGGGAACCGCCTGAGGAGCGATGGTTGCAAGCGCAGTTGCTTCGGGAATGTATTTAAGCAGAAGCTTTGCTTTCTCCTCTACCACGGATGAAGTCGGTCTTCCATCCTTAAAAACCCTGCATACATCCTGTGCCGTTCCGTCAAAAGAAAGACCGATCCCAAGATTTGCCTTTGCAGCTCTCTTAAGGAACTCCTCATCAAGAAGGGATCCGTTGGTCGTCATCTTGCAGTCGAAACGGATACCGGTCTGCTCAGACTTTTCTTCGCAATAATCAAGAGCCTTATATATCAGATCCTTCTTAAGCAGCGGTTCACCGCCGAAAAAACAAAGACCTGCTCTAAGTCCTTTGGAGAACGCAAGATCGCAGGCCTTATAAAGGACTTCCTCAGACATATCCTTCGGACACTTTTCGCGAAGGCAGTATGCACAGTCCATGTTGCAGTTGTCGGTAAGATGTAATGTCAGATTCATACAGTTTTATAATTCAATAACGGGTTCAGGTTTCATATATTTCAACGGAGCCTGAAAGCGTAAGATCATCATCTATGGGTTCGCAATATTCCTGAGTCTTATGAGCGTACGGATCTTCAAACGCCACATCACCGGACAATTGGACCTCAT
>JAGCRJ010000077.1 GCA_017964745.1 Lachnospiraceae bacterium | reverse complement strand
TTAGACTGCCGGAAACAAGATATCAGATGAACGTCCCTCCGGTCGCAGGAACGCATGTGCTTATCGCAAAGAGTGCGAGCATCATCAGAAGGAAGACAAGATTTCTTGAATTGAGCGTGAGTGCCTCATGAACCGAGAATCCGGTGATCGACCAGAAGCCGGTGAAGAACAGAGCGGGAACGATTCCCAGCATCTTACGGAATGCGAAGAATCCGAGAACAACAGCCGCAAGCTGGAGTATGCAGTTAAAGATCGCAGCTATGAAAATGCGGTTCCCGAAAAGAAAAAATATTGCATGGAGACCGGCAATATACCAGTCATCGCATGCATGTACATAGTGAGCAAGCTCACCTCCGGTTACTTTGGCCTGTTCGAAATAGATGGTGCCTCCGAGACCGTTCCAGGCATAGGATGCCACCCTGAAGATCACCGAGGCGATGATAAGGACAGCAAAAACAAGAAGGCCCAGGGTATCTCCTTTTTCGAAGATCGCTTTAACCTGATCGGAGCCGGAAAAGAGAGAAAATACTTTCCAGAGGATAAGTCCGAGTACGGCAAATACACCGAACGCAATAAGTCCGGGCAGATATGAATATCCGAACTGCTTAGCCGCATCCATTATCGCAAGGATGCAAAAAAGACTGGCAACCAGAACATATAATGCATTGGTGGCAATGCTGACTTTAGATTTCCGAAGATTCATCAGTTAAAACCTTTTCAATGTTATATCTGGGTCTGTGCTTAACTTCAATGTAAGTCTTGCCTACATACTTTCCTACAAGTCCGATCGCAAGAAGCTGCAATCCTCCGAGGAACCAGATCGAGATGATCAGTGATGTCCAGCCGGGCTCAACATTACCGGTGAAGTATGAAACAAGGGCATAAATGAATGCCAGGAATGAAAGGAAAACGATCACAAATCCGGCAGTCAGTATAAGATCGATGGGTCTTGTCGAGAAGGATGAAATGCCGTCGAAAGCAAGTGCGAGCATCTTCTTGAGAGGATACTTGGAAACGCCTGCGGCTCTTTCCTTTCTGTCGTAATATACACAGTCGGTCTTGTATCCGATAAGGGGAACGATGCCTCTGAGGAAGAGGTTGTACTCACGATAGTTGGAGAACTGTCTGAGTGCCCTGCAGCTCATGAGTCTGAAATCGGCGTGATTATAAACCGTGTTGACTCCCATGTGAGCCATAAGCTTATAGAATGACTGTGCCGTGAATCTCTTGAAGAAGGTATCGGTCTTTCTCTCCTTCCTTACACCGTAAACAATGTCACAGCCGTCATGATACTTATCTACCATGTACTCGATAACGGATACATCGTCCTGAAGATCCGCATCGATCGAAACACATATATCGCAAAGATCGGCTGCAGTTATAAGACCTGCGGTAAGCGCATACTGATGGCCTACGTTCCTGGCAAGCTTTACGCCGTATACCTGATAGGGATATTTCTCATGCTCCGCTTCGATGAGCTCCCATGTCTTGTCTCTGCTTCCGTCGTTGACAAACATGATAAAGCTGTCGACCGATATCTTACGCTTATCAATGAGATCGTCGAGGACTCCCCTGAGAGCCTCGGAGCTCATCTCCAGTACTTCTTCTTCGTTATAGCAGGGTACTACGATAGCAAGACGTTCCATTTCAATTCCTCTTAGTTAATCACTCGTCCCAGTTATGGTAAACATTCTGAACATCGTCGTCCTCATCAAGGATATCGAGGATCCTGTTAAGACACTTGATGTCGTCTTCATTGGTAAGTTCGACATAGTTCTGGGGGATCATGGTAACCTCTGCGCTGAGCATCGGGATACCCGCATCATTGAGCTTCTTGTTGACTTCGTCGAAGCTGTCGGGATCGGTAAGGATCTCATAGCTGTCATCCTCTTCGTTGAAATCCTCTGCTCCGGCATCAAGAGCTGTCATCATAAGATCGTCTGCGGAAAGATCGGTCTCTTCCTTGTCAACGATGATCTGGCCCTTCTTGTCGAACATGAAAGATACGCATCCGGGAGTTCCGACATTTCCGCCGCCCTTTGTAAAAGCTGCCCTTACATTTGCAGCGGTACGGTTCTTGTTGTCGGTAAGTGTATCAACGATGATGGCGATTCCGCTGGGTCCGTATCCTTCGTAGGTGATGTATTCGTAGTTGACGTTGCCGCCTTCTCCGGCTGCCTTCTTGATGCCGCGCTCGATGGTATCGTTGGGCATATTGTTGGCTTTAGCCTTCGCAATAACGGTGGCAAGCTTGAAATTATTGTTAGGGTCGGGGCCGCCTTCTTTGACCGCAACCGCTATCTCTCTTCCGATGATGGTAAAGATCTTTCCCTTTGCGGCATCATTTTTTTCCTTCTTGTGTTTGATGTTTGCAAATTTGGAATGTCCTGACATTTTTAAACCTCTCGTTTCAATATTTTCTTAAATTTATGCAAATCACTTTATTTTACCATTTTGACCCTGTTTAGTAAACTAAAAAACATCTAAACAAAGCCATGGCAAACAGCTTATTTTACGTGGAACTGAGGGCCAAAACGGGGTTGCCGTGAAGCGTGTAGACCCTGGGGATCCTGGTGCCTATGAGACAGACGAGCTCATAGTTGAACCTGCCCGACTTTTCGCCAAGTTCCTCGGCCGAAATATGCTCATCCCCGTCATATCCGAGGAGAGTTACGGTCTCGCCCTCCTTTATGTCCTCAAAGCAGGATACATCGATCATGAACTGGTCCATGCAGATCCTTCCGAGGATTGGGCATCTCTTACCTCTTACGAGCACCTCGCCCTTGCCTGTAAGGGTTCTGGGATATCCGTCACCGTAACCAAGCGGAACGGTCGCAACGGTCATCTCCCTGTCTGCGGTAAATATTCCGCCGTAGCTTATGCTCTGGCCGGGATGCACCTTCTTTACGTACGTGATATGGCTGAAAAGGCTCATCGCGGGTTTCAGGGTTATCTTACCCATATCGACCTCATCCGAGGGAGCCAGGCCATACATCGTGATACCTGCCCTTACTGCATCCAGATAAGTCTCCGGAAGCTCCATAATGGCGGCACTGTTCGAAATATGGGATATGGGAATGACGGCGCCCGCATGATTCGATATATCATCCAAGAAGCCCTTGAATTTATTCAGCTGATCTATTGCCGAACTCTTATCGGCCTCATCCGCCCTCGCAAGGTGGGTGAATATGCCTTCGACTATGATATTGGGGGCATCGAGGGCTTCTTTGACAAAGGAAAGACCGCTCTTGTCCGGGCTGACACCGATCCTGCCCATGCCGGTATCGACCGCGATATGGACTATGGCATTTTTGCCGACGGCCGCCGCCGCTGCGGAAAGCTTTGCAAGTGTATCCTTCCTGAAAACGGTGATGCGTATGTCCTCGGCAATAAGCTTTTCGTAAGAATAAGGGAATGTATAGCTCAGGATCAGTATGTCCTTCTTTATTCCGTCTGCACGAAGCTCAAATGCCTCTTCGGCGGTCGCTACGGCATATCCCTTTACGTATGAAACACTCTCGAGCGCTTTTGCGACGGGGAGGCTTCCGTGTCCGTAGCCGTTAGTCTTGATAACGGCATACATCCTTGTGTCCTTCTTGAGCAGGGAATGCATTGAATCCATGTTGGATATGATGGCATCAAGGTCAACATATGCCACCCCCCTCTCAAAGGTCTTTATGTAATCATTGATCTGATCCTTGGTCTGAACCCACATAGCTTCCTTTCGCGGGACTGCTCTTTCAGTCCTTTTTCTCTTCCTGCGCTTTCTTTTCGGCAGCCACTTCCTCAGCGGTTCTGGGATGCTTTTCCTCGGGATTGTATCTCATGTCAAAAAGATCGACCACATCGGCGCCGAATATATCGTGCATGTATTTGTAGATCTCGTGATTCTTGGCTTCCTTTTCCTGCTTGCGGATAAGATTCTTCTTAAGCTCGATACGGATATTTCTGATCCAGTCCTCAAGCTCTTCTATGTCATCCGTGTTCTCCTGCATCGTCTCATAGCAGTGCTCCATCGTGATGCAGAGAAGCTCTTTATTGACACTGTCGATCATACGGGGGAGCTCTATCATCTCATCCTCGTACGAATCCAGCTTGTCATTGCATTCCTTTAACAGTCTCTTGTTCTCGGCGATCTTGGATTCCGCATCGTCGGAACCGCCCTGCTGTTCATCCATGAGTGAAACGATCTCATCCATTAGGCGGCGCTTTACCTTCTTGATATCGCGGGTCTCGGTATTGATCTTGCCCTGTCTTTTGAGAAGCTCGTTGAGCTTCTTTTCAAGGCCGCGGATATCCTCATCACCTACTTTTCCGAGAAGGTGATACCATTTCTGGTCAAGCGTAAGAGCCGGAACATCCTTACCCCTGAGCGAGAGCTCAAATTGTTCTTTTTTATCTTGTCCGGATTTGGCCATGGTTATTTATTGTTTTCCATATAGCTGGAAATATTGTAAGAAAGCTTCATAAGACTGTCCGAAAGGTGTACGTTCTCAACCTGTACATATTCGGGCACGTCAAGGTCAACATGCGCAAAATTCCATATAGCCTTGATGCCGTTTTCCACGAGCACCTTGGCAACAAGCACCGCCCCCTCCTTGGGGATGGTGAGTACGGCGATATCTATGTCATTGGATCTGATGAATGAGGGAAGGTCCTCCATGGGCATGACCTTGACATCCCTTACCTCCGTACCGATAAGGGCGGGATCCTTGTCAAACATCCCCTTGAGAATGAAACCTCTTTTCTCAAAGTTAAGATATCCTCCGAGCGCTTTTCCGAGGTTTCCGGCTCCGATTATGATGAAATTGTACTGGTGCTCGAGACCGAGTATCTTGCTGATCTCGGAATACAGATAATCGACATTATAGCCGTATCCCTGCTGGCCGAAACCGCCGAAATTATTGAGATCCTGGCGGATCTGGGATGCGGTGACCTTCATAAGAACAGAAAGCTCCGAAGAGCTGATCCTCTCTACGTTTTTATCCTTCAGTTCACCCAGATAACGAAGATATCTGGGAAGCCTTCCGATAACTGCCCTGGAAATATCTTTATCCAAAGTACACCTCCGATATAAGTGCATAAAAACCCTTATATGATTATAGATTTGTGTTAAATTCTTGTCAATTGTTGCGGGATCGCTCACGGTCTGACTTTTAAGCGGATTTTATGGTATACTTTTGGGCATGTTATTAAGTGTTAACAATATATCAAAAGAATTCGAAACAGGACCCATTTTAAGCGGGGTTTCCTTTAACGTTGAAAGACGGCAGAAAACGGTCCTTGTCGGTCCGAACGGATCCGGAAAGACCACTCTTCTTCGCATCATCACCGGCGAATCGGAGCCCGATACCGGCATGGTCACTTTCGAAAAGGATTCATCCTTCGGATATCTCGCCCAGGAAGGTACATTTACCGGCGGCGGGACGGTTTATGAGGAAATGCTCGCATGCAGGTCGGATCTGCTGGAAATGGAGGCAAAGCTCTCCGCTCTCGAGGAGGAAATGAACTCTTCGGAGGACCTGGCCGTCACCATGGACAGATACGAAAAGCTTCGTACACAGTTCGATCTGAAGGGCGGATATACATTCAGGTCCGAGATAACCGGTGTCTTAAAGGGACTCGGTTTCACCGAGGAGGATTTTGACAGAAAAGCATCAACTCTCTCGGGCGGCCAGAAGACCCGTGCGGCACTGGGATCCATTCTTGTCAAAAAGCCCGACCTTATCATCCTCGACGAGCCCACAAACCATCTCGATATGAACTCGGTCATCTGGCTTGAAGGATATCTGAGCACCTATGACGGAGCCGTTCTCATTGTCTCCCACGACAGATATTTCCTCGACAAGATCGCCGATACCGTTCTCGAACTGGAAAATACCCACGTATCTTCGTACAAGGGCAATTATTCCGAATATGCCGCCAAGAAGAAAATGCTCTTCGAAGCACAGATGAAAGCCTACCTGAACCAGCAGCAGGAAATAAAGCATCAGGAAGAGGTAATCGAAAAGCTTAAGAGCTTCAACAGGGAAAAATCCATCAAGCGTGCGGAAAGCCGTGAAAAGGCGCTTGAAAAGATCGAAGTCCTGGACAGACCCGAGATCATAAGCAATGAGATCAATCTAAAGTTCAAGCCGTCCAAGGTTCCCGGAAATGACGTACTGACCGTGGAGAATCTTTCCAAGGGCTTTGACGGACGTACTCTGTTCAAGGATATGAATGTGGAGATAAAGCGCGGCGAACATGTCTGCATCATCGGTGACAACGGAACCGGCAAGACCACATTCCTGAAGATATTAAACGGGCTTGAATCACCCGATACCGGCTCGTTTAAATGGGGCACAAATGTAGAGACCGCATACTACGATCAGGAGCATCTCGTGCTCGACCCGGAGAAGACCATCTATGACGAGATCTCCGATGAGCATCCCGATATGACGATCACACAGATCAGTACCGTGCTCGCCGCATTCCTTTTCACGGACGATAACGTGTACAAGGAGATAAAGCTCTTAAGCGGCGGGGAAAAGGGACGCGTAAGCCTTGCAAAGCTCATGCTCTCCGATGCAAATTTCCTGATCCTCGACGAGCCCACAAACCACCTCGATATCACCACCAAGGAAATACTCGAACAGGCACTTTCCGAGTTCGAAGGTACGATCATCTGCGTTTCACATGACAGATATTTCGTAAACAGGATATCGACCAGGATCATCGAACTCCACGAAGGCTATTTCGACAATTACATCGGAAATTACGATTACTATCTCGAAAAGAGGGAGGACGTAAGAAAAGCAAGCGATGTTCACAGGACGTCTTCCGTAACCGGTTCCTCTTCCGCTTCAGGCAACGGTACAAATACCTCAGACGGATCTTCTGGCACCGGAAGCGACAATGCCGCTGACTGGAAAGCGCAGAAAGCCCTGCAGGCAGAAGCAAGGAAGAAAGCAAACGACCTTAAGAAGTGTGAAGACAGGATCGAACAGATTGAGAACAGGATCTCAGAAATAGACGAAGAAATGTCGGAGCCCGATGTCGCTACTAATTCCGGTAAGCTGAACGAACTGTCAAAAGAAAGATCGGCTCTTGAATCGGAGCTGGAAGAATTAATGGAAAGGTGGGAGGCACTCAGTTAACCAAGCGGAAATTGATGGGGGGATTTTTCCGTATTATTAAATACACAATTTAAAGGAGGAATCAAATGGACCCATCAGTAAGAGCTAAGTACGATATCACCTATGTAAGATCTTTCTTGAGACCCGATGCAAATGAAAGAAAAGAATCTCCGCTTCCGACCATACTTGCCGTAATAGGATTTCTCGGTGTCATGTTCGGATGGACACTTATGTTCACTCCCATTCCCACGGTGATATGGGTACCTTTACTTATTGCCGTTGTCATCATCTGTTTTGCTTACGTTCTGACAGACAGCAGTAAAGAAAAGATCGACATCATTTTGGATTGTTCGTTCCTTATGGAATTCCTTATGCGCGATAAAGAAACAAGACAGGAACATCCCGGATATGCATTTATCGAAGGTTATACCATAATGAACAGCAATACCGCTTCCGTCATTTCCATGAACACATCGGACGGATTCAAAACTCCCAAAGCAAGGCAAAGGGAACAGGCGATGGTCGAAAGTGCGGTAAAAAATCAGCGCAAGTCTAATGCAAAGGAGTTCAGCAGACTGATCCATGATGATGAATTTCAGAAGAAGGTTGCGGACGCGATAATTACCAATCAGAAATTTCCCGACGGAATGAACTATACGTACTTCGAAAAATACCGCAGGCTTAAAAAGAAAGGAAGAGGCAGATATTACGCCATTCCCGGAAACCGCGGACTCGAAAAGAAAATACTGGTTCCTTCAGATTGCGGATTCGATCAGGAATAAATAAATCAAAGGGGACGGTTCAGGTGTTTACGCATTTCGTTAAACACGGGACCGTCCCCTTTTGTTTATGGTTTTATCTGATCAAAGAAGATTCTCAAGTGTAGCCTTGATCGCTTTGATGAATCCTTCGGAATCAAGGATCCAGGGATCCTTGCAATCGGAAATAAGTGACAGGGACTTGGTCATCTTACCGTCCTCGATCGTCTGGATGCAGGCCTTCTCAAGCTTCTCGGCAAATGCGGTAAGCTCTGCGATGCCGTCAAGCTCTCCTCTCTTCTTAAGAGCACCGGTCCATGCGAAGATGGTTGCAATGGAGTTGGTAGAGGTCTTCTCTCCCTTGAGGTATTTGTAATAATGTCTCTGAACGGTTCCGTGAGCTGCCTCATACTCATAAACTCCCTTGGGAGATACGAGGACGGAGGTCATCATGGAGAGATCGCCGTAAGCGGTTGCAACCATGTCACTCATTACATCGCCGTCATAGTTCTTGCATGCCCAGATGAATCCGCCGTCGCTTCTTACGACTCTTGCTACGGCATCATCAATCAGGGTGTAGAAATATTCGATACCTGCCTTCTCAAACTTCTCCTTGTACTCCTTCTCGTACATATCCGCAAAGATATCCTTGAAGTTGTGATCGTAAGTCTTGGAGATGGTGTCCTTGGTCGAGAACCACAGATCCTGCCTGGTAGAAAGAGCATACTCAAAGCATGCCTTTGCAAAACTGGTGATGGATTTATCTGTATTGTGGATTCCCTGGATGATTCCGGGGCCGTCGAACTCATGGATGGTCTTTCTTACCTCGGTGCCGTCGGCTGCGGTAAATACAAGCTCAGCCTTTCCCGCACCGGGAACCTTGATCTCGGTATTCTTGTAAACATCACCGTATGCATGACGTGCGAGGGTGATGGGCTTGGTCCAGTTGGAAACGTAGGGTCTGATACCCTTTACGAGGATGGGAGCTCTGAACACAGTTCCGTCAAGGATCGCACGGATGGTTCCGTTGGGGCTCTTCCACATCTCCTTGAGCTTGTACTCATCCATTCTTGCGGCATTGGGAGTAATGGTCGCACACTTTACGGCTACACCGTATTTAAGAGTAGCATTTGCGGAATCAACGGTAACCTGATCGTCGGTCTCATTTCTGTGCTCAAGTCCGAGATCGTAATACTCCGTCTTAAGATCGATATAGGGTAAAAGCAGCTCATCCTTTATCATCTTCCAGAGGATCCTGGTCATTTCATCTCCGTCCATCTCGACAAGAGGTGTAGTCATCTGAATCTTTGACATAATAATAACTCCTTATTATTTCTTATTCGGGCTTTATGAGTCCGTTATCGATCATGTTCTTATATGCATTTATCATATGCTCATGAGCGAGTCTTTCGGCATCATCGGCATTCTTGTTCTTGATGGCCTCGAGGATCGCTTCGTGTTCGAGATTCGACTGTGTTCCTCTCTTTGCACTCGCAAGGGTCTTCTTTCTGATCCTTAGTACATACTGGTGATAATCCTTGAGCTGGTGCTCGAGTATTTTCGAACCGGATGCTTCATAAAGAAGCTCGTGGAAGCGGTTATCGAGCTCAAATATCTGCTCATTATGTCCTTTTTCCGTATGGAACTTGGCGAGATATACATTCTCTTCCATCTCTTCCATCTGTTCCTCGGTTATATGATCCACGGCCCATCTTGCGGCAAGGCCTTCAAGCCTGGATCTTAAGATATAGATATCTCTTACATCCTTGTCGCTGATACCGACAACATATGCTCCCTTATTGGGAATGATCTTGATAAGCCCTTCGAGTTCGAGCTGCCTGAACGCCTCTCTAACCGGGGTACGGCTTACTCCGAGTTCCTCGCCGATGGCGATCTCTCTGAGTTCCACTCCCTCATCATATTTTCCGTTCAGGATATCTTCCCTGAGTCTCGAAAATACTCTTCCCCTCAAAGAATATTTATCGGAAGTGCCTTCTTTGACATCTTCTTCCATTACCAACCTCCTACGCCTCTGCGTAAAGACATAAAAATACACGGCCAAAGCCTGTATTATTGTATACAATTGCTTTGACCGTGTCAAATCTTATTTTCTTTTGCCGGAAAAACGCTCTTATCTGTTAGCTTTCAGAAGCTCGGCATCCTCATTCAGACTGTTAACAAGATCACCTATGTTGTTAACGATATCCTGGTTCTGTCTGCTTACATCATAGGTTTCGGTTGCATGCGCGGTAACCTCTTCGGATACGGCGGATGTGGTCTGTATACTGTTGACGATCTCATCGTTGGCACTTGAAAGTCTTCCGACAAGAGTATCAAGTTCCATTGTATGCTGCTTGATGATATCGACGGTTCCGGAGATCTTGGCAAAGCTTTCTGCTGTATCTGCTGCACACTTGCTCTCTTCGTCGTCGATCTGAAGAAGCTTTTCGATGGTGGTGACCATGGTGCCTACCTGGCTTACGACATCAGCGATGAGAGTATTGATGTTCTCGGTTGCCTGGGTGGTCTGTCCGGCAAGATTGGAGATCTCGCTTGCAACAACCGCAAATCCTCTTCCGGCCTCTCCCGCTCTTGCAGCCTCGATGGATGCGTTAAGAGCAAGGAGTCTTGTCTGTGAAGCGACATCGGTAATGATGACTGTGATGGAGTTCATCTCATCAGCGGTCTTCTTGAACTTCTCAAGAGCTCCGGCAACATCCTTACCTGCGGAATCGACTTCTCCGGTAAGCTCGGTCATCCTGCGGATGTTCTGCTGTCCTATGCCGACGGCGTCAGCGGCAAGCTCCACATTCTGGGTAATGACATCGGAAGAATTCCTCACGGTCTCTATATGATCGGAGATCTGTGTTGTCTGCTCAAGCTGAGACTGTGCGGCTTCTGCGGACTCATTGGTACCCTGCCTTACTTCTTCCATTGAATCGATCGTCTGATCGATGGAGGATTTAAGTGTCGACATCTCACCTGCAAGTTGTTCAGCGGTTGCCGTTACCCTGTCGGATACGGTAAGGATATTCTCAAGAAGTTCGGTAGTCTTGGAATTGGCATCCTCAAGAGTCCTGGTTCTTAATATCTGAAAGTTATGATTGGTGTTACTTACCATGAGCAGGTAAATGACTATCATAAGAACGACCAGCCCCTGGATCTCGGCAACAGCCGAATCGGTGATCACACCGTTCTTAAGTGATATCACGATCGAGATGATATTTACAACAACACAGCCTACTCCGATGATGGTGATATACTGTCTGTCATCAAAAAGAGTAAGTATGACGAGCATGGGAATAACATAAGTGAAGACAAGGACATTGGTCGTTGTAAACAGAACAAAACAGTACATCGCTGCATATCCGATGGCAACGATATGCTTGACGGCATTCGAAGAATTATTCGCCTTGAACACGATCCATCCCGCTATCTGGGGTCCGAGAGCAAATAATATGACCATGATCGTGTAAAAAATGGTTCTGGTGCCCTTTATGACCTCAAGGAGATAGGCCAGTGTGATCAGGATGCAGAGAATTGTTGCGGATTGTAAAAGCCTTTTGTTTCCTACCGAAATTTCCTGAGTGTGAATGTTTTGCTGTTCCATAGATCTGTTTCCTTTCCCTCTAAGTTTACAGGTCAATATGACTTAAAACACTTTATCTCTCAGCTCGCATCGGGTTATTCAAAAAATCCTCATAAGAAATTCTGAGTCCTTCTTCAAGCTCAGTATGATACTTCCATCCTAAGGCTTCCGCCTTCGATACATCCAGAAGCTTTCTCGGAGTTCCGTTAGGCTTCGTTGTATCCCAGACGATCTTCCCCTCGTAACCGACCGTCTTTGCTACCAGCTCGGAAAGTTCTTTGATAGTGATCTCTTTTCCGGTGCCGGCATTTACCGTTTCGTCTCCGCTATAATTGTTCATAAGGAAAACGCAGAGCTCCGCAAGATCGTCCACGAACATGAACTCCCTCAAAGGAGAACCGTCACCCCAGCATACGACCTCAGGTTCACCGTTAACCCTGGCTTCATGGAATTTCCTTATAAGTGCAGGCACAACATGTGAGTGCGTGGGATGGTAATTATCGTTGGGTCCGTAGAGATTCGTGGGCATGACAGAGATATAATCGGTACCGTACTGCCTGTTCAGAAACTCGCAGTACTTAAGTCCCGATATCTTGGCCAGGGCGTAGGCTTCGTTGGTCTTCTCAAGCTCCGATGTAAGAAGACAGCTCTCCTTCATGGGCTGCGGAGCCATTCTGGGATATATACAGGAAGAACCGAGGAATTCAAGTTTCTTGACACCGTTTTTGAATGCCGAGTGAATAACATTCATCTCAAGCATCATATTGTCATACATGAAATCTGCAAGTGCTTCGGAGTTGGCAACTATGCCTCCCACCTTCGCTGCGGCAAGGAATACATACTCGGGCTTCTCACTTTCAAAAAAATCTTCAACAGCCCTCTGGTCGCACAGATCCAGTTCGGAATGAGGCATCAGGACGAAATTCTCATATCCCTGCTTCTTAAGTTCCCTGAGGATCGCACTTCCGACCATTCCCTTATGGCCGGCTACATATATCTTGCTGTTCTTTTCCATATCAGCTCCGCCCTGAGGACAAAAACTATAAAACTTGCCCGCCGGGTCAATTAAAGATAAAATATAAAAAGATAGAATAATTATACCATAAACATCGCATTTAGGGCATAAAATGATAGAACCCGTATCGAGAGTACAAAATCATACGACTCAGAGGGTCGGAGCCGCTTCGGGCAAGAATGCCGGGGGAACGGGAGCCGCTCCTTTCTCCATGGATCAGGCTCTCGCCGAAGAGTCCGCGAAGGATGAAGGAGTCTATTACGATCATTCCCCCAAAACGGAAAAAAGTGACAGCAAGCCCGCTCCGGAACCCGTGATTGAATCCGCCATAGAAAAGCCGAGTCCCGAAGCTCCTCTCGGAGCAATAGATACAACCAGGCTCGTCGGAAACATAAAGGAATTCCTTAAAGGCTTATGGACAAACATCCTCAGAATATTCGGAAATATCTGGGAAAGCAAACCTCTTAACGACGGTGCTCCGCAAAATGACGGGATCAAGCCTGAAGAATTGCAGCGAAGCGACTCCCCGGAGATCGATCCACTTCACGAACAGGATTCACTGAACTTCCATAAGGGCACGGTAAAGGATGAGTTCTCATCCCTGCCGGAAGATGATTTCGATAAGAATATCGACTCCCTTTCGGAGGATCACATCAAGCCCTTCGAAGACAAAGCGATAAAGGATGCCCTTCTTTCGGGCGATGATGAGAAATTCGAAAAGATCATAACAAGGGGAGGCGAAAGAAGGCCCGCGATATCCTCCAATCTTCTCACCCAGTATGATTCAAAAGGAAGGATAATCCAGATAGATCCGTCCGAAGAAAACCTCATCCTCCACGGAACATCCCGCACCAGCAGAAATTCATAACGCCCGAGTCAGGAGATAACTTCTCCTGACTTTTTTGTTTGCATCGCGGGTCCTGCCGCGATGTATGACAATTCTCGTTTTTTCAGCGCCAAGCGCGAAACTAAAACCAAGAAATTTCGAGCTCATGCCGCAGGCCATTCACTTCGTTCAGGCCAGGCGTCCGTTTCTAACGCAGGCGCTGAAACTCGAATTATCATACAGTTCGCGTCACCCGCAAAGAAAAAATAAGAGCCAGGAGAAGTTATCTCCTGACTCTTTATTATGTGTTTGTCCGGGATCAGCCGTTCATCTGCTTTGCAACTTCTGCAGCGAAATCCTCATTCTTCTTCTCCATGCCTTCGCCGGTCTCGAAACGAACGTAGTTAGCGATCTTGAGATCTGCATTTACGCTCTTGAGGTATGCTGCTACGCTCTGCTTTCCGTCCTCAGCCTTTACATAGACCTGATCCATGAGGCAGATCTCCTTAAGCTGCTTGGAAATACGTCCCTGAGCAAGTCCGCTGAAGATCTTGTCAGCTACGATGTTAGCCTTATCCTGCATAGCAAGTCCAGCAAGTGCAGCCTTTGCAGCATCGGAAAGGAAGTTGAAGAGATACTTGTTGGACTTGTTCTCTTCGTAAGCCTTTACATCGTCATCGCTCCAGAGCTTGTCAGCCTGAGCCTTCTCGATGAGCTTTCCGAGGATGGGCTTGGGAAGGGTCTCGGGATCGTTGAGCGCTGAATCAACAGTGATCTCCTCGAGCTTCTTCATCTCTTCTGCAGAGATATCCTCTCTTGAGATATACTGAGGGTTCATAGCTGCGATCTGCATTGCTACGTTGGTAAGAGCCTCTTCGGTTCCTGCAACGGTGCCTTCAACGATAACAGCGATTCTTCCGCCGCCGTGTACATAAGTAGCAACAGCGCCTGAAGCATTAACCTTGGCAAAACGTCTGATGGAGATCTTCTCTCCGATGGTAGCGGTCATTTCAACCTGAACATCGTTAACGGTCTTGGAAGAATCCTTGATCCAGGCTTCTGCCATAAATCCGTTAATGTCAGCTGCATTAGACTTAAGAGCCTGCTCTGCAACTTCCTTAACGAAGTTCTGGAACTTCTCATTCTTTGCAACGAAGTCGGTCTCGGAATTAACTTCTACTACTGCGGCAGTGTTGCCTTCGGAAGCGATGCAGCAGATACCCTCTGCAGCAATACGGCTGGCCTTCTTTTCAGCCTTAGCCTGACCGTTCTTCTTAAGAAACTCGAGAGCGGCATCCATATCGCCGTTTGTCTCGTTAAGAGCCTTCTTACAATCCATCATTCCGGCGCCGCTCTTCTCACGCAGCTCCTTTACCATGGAAGCACTGATTTCTGCCATAATATTTCTCCTTAAAAAATCAGGTTAACTGTTACAAATTGATTATGCCTCTGCAGGAGCTTCTTCAGCTGCGTCTGTGTTAGAGGTTCCCTGGCTTGCTTCGATAACTGCATCAGCCATCTTGCTTACGATAAGCTTTACGGCACGGATAGCGTCATCGTTACCGGGGATGATGTAATCAAGCTCATCGGGATCACAGTTGGTATCTCCGATACCGATAAGGGTGATGCCGAGTGCTCTTGCTTCCTGTACGCAGATGTTCTCTTTCTTGGGATCGATAACGAAGATAGCATCGGGAATTCTGGTCATATCCTTGATTCCGCCGAGGTTCTTCTCAAGCTTATCCCACTCTTTACGAAGTCCGATAACTTCCTTCTTGGGAAGTACATCAAAAGTTCCGTCCTCGCTCATTCTCTCGATCTGGCGAAGTCTTGCGATACGGGACTGGATGGTACGGAAGTTGGTAAGCATACCGCCGATCCATCTCTCATTTACAAAATACATTCCGCAACGCTCAGCCTCAGTCTTAACTGCGTCCTGTGCCTGCTTTTTGGTTCCTACGAAAAGGATTGTGCCGCCCTGGGCAACGATCTCACTGACTGCCTTGTAAGCTTCATCAAGCTTTCCTACGCTCTTCTGAAGGTCAATGATGTGGATGCCGTTACGCTCGGTAAAGATGTAGGGAGCCATCTTAGGGTTCCAACGTCTGGTCTG